>LNEA01000611.1 GCA_001464855.1 Rhizobiales bacterium Ga0077530 | reverse complement strand
ATCGCGCCGATGATGTCCGTGGACTTGTCCATGACGATCACGGCGGCGGTGCCGAGGCCGCTCTTCAGCTTCGACAGGCTGTCGAAGTCCATCGTCAGATCGTCGCAGATATCCTTGGGCAGGCACGGCATCGACGCGCCGCCGGGGATCACGGCGAGCAGGTTGTCCCATCCGCCGCGCACGCCGCCGGCATGGCGCTCGATCAGTTCGCGCAGCGGAATGCCCATCTCCTCCTCGACCACGCACGGCCGCTCGACGTGGCCGGAGATCTGGAAGAGCTTGGTGCCGGTGTTGTTCGGCTTGCCCAATGCGGCGAACCAAGTCGCACCGCGGCGCAGGATCGTCGGCGCCACCGCGATGGATTCGACGTTGTTGACCGTGGTCGGCGCGCCGTAGAGACCGGAGTTTGCCGGGAACGGTGGCTTCAGGCGCGGCTGACCCTTCTTGCCCTCGAGGCTTTCGAGCAGCGCCGTCTCCTCGCCGCAGATGTAGGCACCTGCGCCATGATGGACGTAGCACTCGAAATCCCAGCCGTGGATGTTGTCCTTGCCAATCAGCTTGGCGGCATAGGCTTCGTCGATCGCGGCCTGGAGGCGCTCGCGTTCGCGGATGAACTCGCCGCGCACATAGATGTAGCAGACGTGCGCCCGCATCGCGAACGAGGCGACGAGGCAACCTTCGACCAGCCGGGCTCGGATTCGTCCGCGTTGACGACGAGGTAGGACGGGCGGGGATCGTTCTTCGGCATGAACGACCACTTGAGACCGGTCGGGAAACCGGCGCCACCGCGCCCGCGCAAACCCGACGCTTTCATCTCGTTGATGATGCCGTCCTGGCCGAGGTCGATCAGCTTCTTGGTGTTGTCCCAGGCGCCACGCGACTTCGCGCCCGCCAGCCGCCAGTCATGGAGGCCGTAGATGTTGGTGAAGATGCGGTCTTTGTCAGCGAGCATCGGTTCCCCATAAGTCTGGGCCAGCCGCGGAAGTTTGGCCCCGAGAATCTGGAGCCGTTCTAGCAGCCCTATGCGCGCGATGCGAGGTCTGATCTGCCGCAGTGCAGGGCTGCGCTACTCGGCCGCCTCACGGGCGGGCGGCCCCTCGACGAGGTCTAGTGCGGCGCGGACGAGGTCGCCGCCGACACCGCTGCGCGGCCCCTGCTCCGACAGCAGCCGCCGGAAGGCGCGGGCGCGGGGCTGTCCGTGGTAGAGGCCGAGAATGTGGCGCAGGACATTATTGGCCCGGCCGCCCGCCGCGACATGGCGGTCGATATAGGGGATGAGCTGTCCCAGCACTTCCGCGCGCTCGGGCGCGGGGCGGTCGTCGCCAAACAGCCGCCGGTCGACCTCGGCGAGAATATAGGGCGTCTGGTAGGCGGCGCGGCCCAGCATCACGCCGTCGAAGGTATCGAGATGCCGCTCGGCGGCGTCGATCGAGGCGATGCCGCCATTGAGCACGATGGTCAGTTCCGGGCGGCGAGCCTTGAGACGCGCGACGCGAGGATAGTCGAGCGGCGGCACCTCGCGATTTTCCTTCGGTGACAAGCCCTTCAGCCACGCCTTGCGCGCGTGGACGATGAATGTGTCGCACCCCGCGCCAGCCACGGTATCGATGAAGCGATCGAAGTCGGCCTCGCTGTCTTGGTCGTCGATGCCGATCCGGCATTTGACGGTGACGGGCACGCGCACCGCCGCCCGCATCGCCGCAACGCAATCCGCGACCAGCTCAGGCTCGGCCATCAGGCAGGCCCCAAAGCTGCCGACCTGCACGCGGTCCGACGGGCAACCGACGTTCAGATTGACCTCGTCGTAGCCCCAGTCCTCGCCGATGCGCGCGGCCGCCGCGAGCCCCGCGGGATCGGAGCCACCAAGCTGCAGCGCCACCGGGTGCTCCGACGGGTTGAACGCCAGCAATTGATCGCGCTTGCCATGCAGGATCGCCGGCACCGTCACCATCTCGGTGTACAGCCGCGCGCGCGTCGACAGCAGACGGTGGAAGAACCGGCAATGCCGATCCGTCCAGTCCATCAGCGGGGCGACGCAGAAGCGGTGCGTTCGGGCGTTCATCCCGGCATGGCTAGCGCCACGAACTCCCCCAGGCAAGCCCCATCGGGTGCACCACGGTCATGAACCATTCTCCCTCACGGCGCGACAGAGGACATGGAAGCCAGGTCAACCTCCAGTCCCCCGAAAGGAAGATTACCATGCCCAAGCTATCCCATCTCGGTCGCCTGACCCGAATTGCCGCGGCAAGTGCTGTGCTCATGGTCGCGAACTTGACCGTTGCGCAAGCCGCCATCTGCTACAAAGGTAACCAGGGCGTTGGCGGTTCGAACCGGATTGCATCTGCCAACAAGAGCGCCGTGACCAAGGGCAACGCGCAAAAGAAGGCACGTGGTTCCTGGAACAGCCGGGCTCAGTCGCTCATGGGATCCTCTCGTGCGAACTGGGGCGTTTGGCACTGCACGGCCTTCGCTCGCCCCTGCATGTGACGCGAAAAGCGCTATGCCGCTAGCCCGCACGAACGCATTGAGGTACCTCGTTTGGCAGAGGTGGAAGCAATCTGCTGGAGGGCCCAATGCGTTCGATACCTGCCGTGAATCGCCGCGCCGTGCTCGTGGGCCTCGCCGGCACCGCTGTTGCCTGCCCCGCGCTCGCCCAGCAGAAGGGTCACGAGCATCACGGCGGCATGTACGAGAGCCTGAAGCAGCCGGGCAGGGTCGGGATACCGCCCGAAAGCGCGACGCAGCACGTCACCGATAGCCCCGCGCGCAAGGCCGCCAATCCCGGCAAATGGGTGACCAGGGCGCCGCTGCCCATACCCCGCAGCGAGATGGCCTGGGCGACCGTCAGAGACGGCCGCATGCATCTTCTCGGAGGTTACGGCGAGCAGCGCGTCGACCGCCACTATCATCACATCTACGACCCGAAGGCCGACAAATGGCTCGACGGACCGCCGCTACCAATTGGGGCGAACCACGTGGGCGTCTGTGTCGTCGATGGCCGGCTCTATGCGCTCGGCGGTTTCGTCGAGCAGAACCGCAAGCCGCACGATCAATGCTTCGTGCTCGATCCCGGGGCCACCCAATGGCGCAAGATCGCTTCGCTGCCACGCCCCTGCGGCGCATTGGGCACCACCAAGCGATCGGCGATACGTTCGCTGAAAAGAAGTCGGTCGATTGGCACTACGCCTACGACGCCAAGGCGGACAAGTGGGAGACGCGCCGTCCGATGCCGCTCGGCCGCGATCACACGGGTATCGTCACCGCGAATGGCCTCATCCATATCGTGGGTGGACGCGTCGACAGCTTCCACACCAATTCCAACCTCCATCACGTGTACGACCCCAAGGCCGACAAGTGGGAGGCGCGCCGCCCGTTTCCGACCGCGCGCTCCGGCCACGGGGCGGTGATCGTCAAGGGCAAGATCTTCTGCATGGGCGGCGAGGGCACGGATCGGGTGTACGGCCAGAACGAGGCTTACGACATCGCGACCGATACCTGGGAGGCATACGCGCCGGGCTCGGCGCGGTCGCCATCGACGACGTCATTTACGTCGCCGGCGGCGGGCCGGTGATGGGGGGCGGCTTCCAGAGCGCCATCAACGAAGCGTTCGTACTGGGCTGAACGCCCCGCCCGAGCTTTGGCTAAGCCACCGCCATCGTGCGCGCGTCGACCTTGATCATGTCGGAGGCCTTCTCCGCGATCATGATCGTTGGCGCGTTGGTGTTGCCGGAGACCAGGTTCGGCATGACCGAGGCGTCGATGACACGTCGACCACGGCTGCGGCATCGCTGCCCATCTTGCACGTGCCGACCGGGTGGAAGACCGTAGTGCCGCGCTCCCGAGCAAACTTCATGAAATCGTCGTCGCTCTTGCAGTCCGGCCCTGGATAAACCTCGTAGCGCACGAGCGACTTGAACGACGGCTGCTCGGAAATGCGGCGCGCCAGCTTCAGGCCCGCAAGCGTAATCCGCCGGTCGCTCTCGGCCGCGAGATAATTGGCGACGATGGCCGGCGGCGCTTTCGGATCAGACGAGGCGATGTGCAAGTGGCCGCGACTGTCGGGCCTGAGCACACATATGGTCGACGACACGCCCGGAAACTTGTGAAGACCCTTGCCCGGCGCATCCGCCGAAAACGGAATGAAGTGGAACTGGATGTCGGGCTCCTCGAGCTCCGGCGACGATTTCACAAAAGCGCCAACCGGAGACGCGCCCGTCGCCAGAATACCACGGCGGCTGAACGCGTATTGGAGACCGGTCTTTAGTTGCAGCAGCGGGCTGTGCCACACCGCGTTGAGGCTGTCGGGCAGTGTCACCTCGTAGACCGAGCGCACCTGATAGTGGTCCTGCAGATTCTCGCCGACACCTTTGAGCTCATGACGGACGTCGACGCCGGCCTTCTTCAGCACGTCACCCTGGCCGATACCGGAAAGCTCGAGGATCTGCGGGCTGCCGATGGCGCCTGCCGACAGCAGCACCTCGCGCCGCGCCTTGATGAAGCGCTTCTCGCCGCCAACCGAATAGCGCACGCCCGAGGCGCGCTTGCCGTCGAGCGATATGCCCTCGACTTCGGCGTTGGTGATGACGCGCAGGTTCGGGCGGTTGGCAGCATCCCGGAGGTAGGTCACCGCCGTCGATCCTCGCCGACCATCGCGGATGGTGCACTGGTAGTTGCCCGCCCCCTCCTGGGACTCGCCGTTGAAGTCCTGTGTCGCCGGGATGCCCGCCTCGATGCTGGCGGCAACGAAGGCCGAGCAGAGCGGGTTCTCCATGCGGATGTTGGTCACCGAAAGCGGCCCGCCTGCGCCGTGCCAATCGCACGCGCCGCGCTCCTGGTTCTCGGCGCGCTTGAAGTACGGCAGGACGTCGTCATAGGACCAGCCGACGTTGCCGAGTTGGCGCCAGACGTTGTAGTCCCGCGCCTGCCCGCGCACGTAGAGGAGCCCGTTGATGGCGCTGGATCCGCCGAGCACGCGCCCGCGCGGCCATGGCACTTGGCGTCCCCCAAGGTGCGGCTCGGGACCGGCGGCGTACTGCCAGGTGATGTCCGGGTTGTACATCGTGCGGAAATATCCGCCGGGGATGTGGATCCACGGGTTCGTGTCGCGGCCACCGGCTTCGAGCAGCGCCACGGTGACCCCGGCCTGCTCGCTCAGCCGGTTGGCGAGCACGCAGCCCGCCGAGCCCGCGCCCACGATCACGTAGTCAAAACTGCCCTCGTCCTTGCCGACCGCCATTTCCAATCCCCGTCTGGACACACATTTTATCCTGAGCCGACGCGTTGCAGGCCCGAGTTGTCGGGGAATGTACACGGCCCACCGGAAAGATCGAGCGCTACGGATACGCGGGAGTGGGAGGGCGGCATCATCGTTGGCCTGTCAACTCGGGAAACGGGCCGTACTTGAGACTGCCGCATGTATAGGCGTGCTTTGCCATGGCGGGAACGAGGCCGCCATTCTTGAAGGGATTGAAATCGAAGGTCTCGTCGATAAGGCCTTCGGCGAACATGTAGCCGAGACTTTGCTCCGACGTACCGTACTCGCTCTTCTGCTGCCACTTGACGCAAGCGATCGGCCGCTGCGGGCCGAGGCCCATTGGCCCGACCCATAGCCCGGGCGCGGAAATCTCGGCCTGGACGATGCTGTTCGGCGGCACCTTCGCGCGAACATTGCGTGCAATGATCGCGCGATAGTCCGACGGCACGGCGTTCGAGGCGCGGATCACGCTCGTCTGAACACCCGCACCGTCCGTCCCCGCACATCCCGCCAGCATCCACAATGGCGCGATAGCGGCAAATAACATTCGCATTGAGCGACTATGGGCCATTCCCCGCTCCCCCGACAATTCGTCAGCATACCACCGCGCATACGGCCGGACTACCGTCTGCGCGGCGCCCCATCGGCGAGATTTATGCAGGAGACGGAACGATCGGTTCCGATGCGTTGTTTAAAGATTAACCGCGGGCACTTGCCCCCTGTAGGTAAACCTTAATGTCAGTCCGATATAGTCATGAGGTTAGGTAGGAAAAGAACTCATGCCGAGGGGGGACCTCCACGGCACGGGGTTTGCAGGCACGCTCACAGGGTAGAGGCTCGAAGCGCCCGCCGGTGCTGGCGTACGCTTGGGGAGTCCGCAGATGGCACGTGGTAAGATCGGCATTGCACTTGGCGGTGGGGCCGCACGCGGATGGGCGCACATCGGTGTGCTGCGAGCCCTTGCCCAGGCCGGGATCGTGCCCGACATCATTGCCGGGACCTCGATCGGCGCGGTCGTCGGTGGGTGCTTTGCAGCCGGCCGGCTCGACGAACTCGAAGGCTTCGCCCGCGACCTGACCAAGCGCAAGATCTTCGGCTACCTCGATTTCAACCTGTCCGGCTCTGGCCTTATCACCGGCCAGCGCGTGATGCAGCGGCTGGAAAACCATCTCAAGGACGTCAAGATCGAAGAGATGGAGCAGAAGTTCGTCGCCGTCGCGACCGAATTCGGCACAGGACAGGAGACCTGGATCTCAAGCGGGTCGCTGGTCGAGGCGATGCGCGCCTCCTATGCGCTGCCCGGCATTTTCAAGCCAGTCGAAATCAACAACCGTTGGCTGTTCGATGGCGCGCTTTGCAACCCGGTACCGGCGTCGGTGTGCCGTGCACTCGGTGCTCGCTACGTCATCGCGGTCAACCTCAACGCCGACGCCTGTGGACGCGGCAACCGCTATTCCGAGGTCGACGGCTTGGCTCAGCCTGAAGCCGGCATGGAAGCTCATGCCGCACCGCCGCCGAGCCGCTTCAGCGCCCGCAATCTGCTCAAGCGTCAGCTCTTTGGCGGACCGAGCACAGGCCCCGGCATCTCCACGGTGATGGTCGATGCGTTCAACATCGTCCAGGACCGGATCGCGCGCTCGCGGCTCGCCGGCGACCCACCGGACGTGATTATCAACCCGCGCCTTGCCGGCATCGGGCTGTTCGACTTCCAGGCGGCGGATGCTCTCATCTCGCGCGGCATGGCGGCAGCTCAGCGCGAAGTCGACGACATCCGCCGCGAGATCAAGGCCCGCGACGCCGCGGTCCAGCGCCACCTCGCCATGGCATAGGCGCTCATCCGCCGCGCCCGACGCCCTGCCCCCTGGATTACATCCGCCAGTCATGATCTGGTGCGCGTCCCTGAGCCCGCGCGTCGGCAACGATGGGCATTGGCGAGCGGGGGCAATCTTCCGGGTCCGCCCGGCAAGCCAAACGAGAGAAGAAAATGACCAGGGAGGCTGGCGATCCGGCTCCACCGAGCGCGCCGCGCGCGCTCGAGAAGGACCGGCTCGATTTCTTTGCTGCGGGCGTGCTGACGCTCTTGTGCGTCTTCCTCGGCATCGGCCAGGTCGCGATGAAAGTCGCCAACGCCGGGATCTCGCCACTGCTACAGGGCGGCATGCGATCGCTGCTGGCATCCGGACTGGTCGGCCTGTGGTGCATGTTTCGCGGCATCTCGCTGCGCATGGCGCCCGCGATGATCGCGCCGGTGCTCCTATCCGCGGCCTTCTTCACCGCCGAGTTCGCGTTTCTCTATCCCGGCCTCGACCGCACCACAGCGTCCCGCGCCGTGATTTTCCTCTACACGTCGCCCCTCGTCGTTGCAGTGGGCGCACATTTCCTCATTCCCGGCGACCGCCTCACGTGGTCGAAGAGTGCCGGCCTCCTGGCCGCCCTTGCCGGAGTCTCGATCGTCCTCGCCGGTCGCGAACCATCCGGAACGAGTTCGCTTACCGGCGATCTCCTGTGCCTCGCCGGCGGCGTCGCGTGGGGTTTTCTCACCCTCTCGGTGCGCGCGACCCGCCTTGCGACCGAGAAACCCGAGCGCGTGATCTTCATGCAGCTCCTGATCTCGGGCGTGCTGCTCTCCCTGATCTCGCTGGTCTACGGCGAGCGCGGCATCACCGATCTCTCCCCTCTTGTCGTCGGTGCCTTCGGCTATACCGTCGTCTTCGTCGCCTTCATCACCTTCACCACCAGCCTCTGGCTGATGACCCGCTATCCCGCCTCGCGCGTGATGGCGTTCCTGATGATCACGCCCGCCTTCGGCGTCGCCGCTGGAGTCGTGCTTCTCGGCGAGCCCCTGACCATCCACCTCGGCGTCGGCCTCGCCGTCGTCATCCTCGGCCTATGGCTCGTCAATCGGCCGACAGGACGGCGTTAGAACAGCGAGCCCTGATCGCCGGGTTTGGTGCGCGGCGCAGGGCGCGGCTTCGGCGAATCGGCAGGGTCACCGGACGCAGTCTCGACCGACGTGACGCTGGCGGCGGCACGACCGTCGACGAGTTCGACCGCGATACGATCGCCATGCGCGAGATTAGTGACCGAGCGCACTGCGCGGCCATCCTGATCGCGGACCAGCGCGAAACCGCGACGAAGCACGCTCTGATAGCTCAGCGATGCCAGCATCTGCGCTTGCGCATCGAGCGCGCGGCGATCGAGCACAATGCGGCTCGCGAGGCTCTGGCGCAGTCGCGCCGAGAGATTATCGATGCGTTCGCGCTGACGTTCGGCACGCTGCACGAGCGCGTGCGGCGTGTGGCGAGCGGCGGTCCGCTCGAAACGGGTTCTGCGTGTCGACGTGCTGCGGGCGAGTGCGGTGAGGCCGGCGCGCTGGACGCGATCAAGGCGCTGGCGATCGCGATCGATCCGCTGCGCGACGAGGCGCACCTGAAGGCGTGGCGCAATCTGGGCCAGCCGCTTGCCATGCGCGTGCGTGTTAGCCGAGAGCGCGCGCGCGAGCCGACGCTCGGCTTCGTCGAAGCGCTGGCGGGGCAGCGCCAGCAGATTCTCGAGACGCGGCAGGCTGCGGGCGTATGCTTTGAGCCGTTCGCGCGCTGACTCCACCGTGCGACGGACGCATTTGCGCAGGCGCAGCTCCAGGTCGGCGGTCGTCTCGATCAATTCGCTATATTTCGGCACCGCCCATTCGGCAGCCTTAGTGGGCGTCGGCGCGCGCGCATCGGCGGCGTGGTCGATGAGCGTCCAGTCAGTCTCATGGCCGACCGCCGAAATGAGCGGGATGGCGCTCTCGGCCGCCGCGCGCACCACGATTTCCTCGTTGAACCCCCAGAGGTCCTCGAGGCTGCCGCCACCGCGCGCGACAATCAGCACATCGGGACGCGGGATCCTTCCACCAACCGGCAGCGCGTTGAAGCCGCGGATCGCCGCCGCAACTTCGCGGCCACTGGTCTCGCCCTGCACACGCACCGGCCACACGACGACGTGCACCGGAAAACGCTCGGCGAAGCCGTGCAGCATGTCTCGGATGACGGCGCCGGTCGGTGACGTAACGATACCGACGACGCGCGGCAGGAACGGCCTCGGGCGTTTGCGCTCCTCGGCGAACAAGCCCTCAGCGGCGAGCTTGCGACGGCGCTCCTCGAGCTGCGCCATCAACGCGCCGATGCCAGCCGGTTCCAGCGCCTCGACGACGATCTGGTACTTCGACGATCCGGGATAACTCGTGACCTTGCCGGTCGCGATGACCTCGAGGCCTTCCTCGGGCTTGAAGCGCAATTTCGAGAACACGCCGCGCCAGATCACAGCCTCGATCTTGGCCTTGTCGTCCTTGATCGCGAAATAGCAATGGCCTGACGCATGGGGACCGCGATAGCCGGAAATCTCGCCCCGCAGACGCACGAAGCCGAAGCCGTCCTCCAACGCCCGCTTGATGGCGTTGGAGAGCTCCGAAACAGTCAGCTCTGGGTTGTTGCTGGCGCCGGTCTTACCTGCGCGCGCTGGCTCTGCCACGAATCGCATCCGTTTGTTACAACGCTGTTCAATGCTACACGAAGGTGGCCGCAGCAAGGATGCATCGGGGATATTCCCGCTCCTGCTGTTGAATGGTAAATCGGGGGCGCACGGTGCGGCTTGGGCGCCTTCGGATTCCCGTGCGCGATCGCGGGGCCGGTACGAGGAACAGCACGATGAATGTTCTCCTGATCGGCTCCGGTGGACGTGAGCACGCCTTGGCCTGGGCGCTGACGGCGAGCCCTCTGCTGACCCGTCTCTATTGTGCACCGGGCAATGCGGGAATAGCCGAGGTTGCGGAGTGCGTGGCCATTGGCGTCGACGATCATGCCGGCATCATCGCCTTTGCCAAGGCCAACGCGATCGGCTTCGTGGTGGTCGGGCCGGAACAACCCCTCGTCGCCGGGCTCGCCGACGATCTGGCAGCGGCGGGCATCAAGGTGTTCGGACCGTCACGCGCGGCCGCCCAGCTCGAAGGCTCGAAGGGCTTCACCAAGGATCTCTGCCGCGAGTTCGCGATCCCGACCGGCACCTACGGGCGCTTCACGGACGCCGCCGCTGCCAAGACCTATCTCGCCACTCAGAAACTGCCGATCGTTATCAAGGCGGACGGCCTCGCGGCCGGCAAGGGCGTCGTCATTGCCGAGGGCTGGGATGCCGCCAACGCAGCCGTCGATGCGTGCTTTGAAGGGATTTTTGGCGCGGCCGGCGCGGAGATCGTGATCGAAGAATTCCTCGAAGGCGAGGAGGTGAGCTTTTTTGCGCTCTGCGATGGCCAGCACGTCTTGCCGCTCGCGACCGCCCAGGACCACAAGCGCGTCGGCGACGGCGACACCGGCCCCAACACCGGCGGCATGGGCGCCTATTCGCCGGCCCCCGTCATGACGCCCGAGATGACACGCCGCACAATGGACGAGATCATCCGTCCGACCGTCGCCGGCATGCGCCAGCGCGGCACACCCTTCAAAGGCGTGCTGTTCCTCGGCGTCATGATCACGTCCGACGGCCCCAAACTCTACGAATACAACGCGCGCTTTGGAGACCCCGAGACGCAGGTGCTAATGATGCGGCTCAGGTCCGATCTGCTTGCCGCGTTGCTTGCGACCGCCGACGGCGTGCTGAACACGTTCGATGTGCGCTGGTCCGATGACGCCGCGCTGTCCGTCGTGATGGCGGCAAACGGCTACCCCGGGGACTACGTGAAGGGCACCGAAATCCGCGGTTTGGAAGCTGCTGGTGCCGTCGACGGCGTCGAGATTTTCCATGCCGGCACCGTTCGCCGCGACGGCCGGTTGCTCGCATCCGGCGGCCGGGTGCTCAATGTCAGCGCCCGCGGGCGTACAGTCGCCGAAGCACAGGCGCGCGCCTACGCAGCCATCGACCTGATCGACTGGCCCGATGGCTTCTGCCGTCGCGACATCGGCTGGCGGGCCATCGCTCGCGAGACTGGCGCGGCCCGCAGCAAGGGGGGCGGATGACGTCGCTCGCCGACCTGTTTCCGGGCTTCACCGAGCATCGTATCCTCGCCCGCGGCATCGAAATCTTCGCCCGCGTCGGCGGACGCGGCCCACCGCTTCTCCTGCTGCACGGCTATCCCGAAACCCACGCCATGTGGCACCGCATGGCGCCGGCCTTGGCGCTGCACTTCACCGTTGTGGCGCCCGATTTGCGCGGCTACGGCCGCAGCGACTGCCCCTCCAGCGACGGCAATCACCGCGCCTATTCGAAGCGCACCATGGCCCTGGACATGGCGGAGCTGATGACGGCGCTCGACTTCGAGCGCTTCCGCGTCATGGGGCACGATCGCGGCGCTCGTGTCGCGTTCCGGCTCACCCTCGATGCACCCGAGCGCGTCACGCGCCTCGTTCTCATCGACATCATCACAACGCTCGACATCGCGCGGTTGCGGAAGGACGGTTACAGGTTCGGGATGTTGCATGGTGTCTTCCTGTCGCAACCGGCGCCCCTCCCCGAGGGATTGATCATCCAGAATCCCGCCGACTGGGTCGAAAGCCGCTTTCGCCGGGCCACGTTGGCCAAATCGCCCCGGGTGATCGATCCGGTGGCGCTGGCCGACTATATCCACATGCTCTCGCAAGCGGATCGCGTCCACGCCACCTGTGAGGATTATCGCTCGGAATACCGCACCGACCAGCTTCTCGATGAGTTCGACCGCGATAGCGGCACCCGCATCGAGTGCCCCGTCCATGTGAGCTGGGCGACCCAGGGCTCGCTCGTGGAGATTGCGGATCCGCTGCCGGTGTGGGAACCCTGGTGCACGCGCCTCTCCGGTGGTCCGATCGAAAGCGGACACTTCATCCCCGAGGAAAATCCGGAGGCGCTGCTCGAACGGACTTTACCGTTCCTGCTAGCAGAGGAGTAGTCGTCATGGCCGAACTGCCGGACCTGTTTCCAGGCTTCGAGACACATCTCATCGACGTCCCCGGCGCTACGATTTTCGCGCGCTCCGGCGGCAACGGTCCACCCCTGCTGCTGCTGCACGGCTATCCCCAGACGCACGTCTGCTGGCACAAGGTGGCACCGGAACTCGCCCGCCATTTCACGCTCGTGATACCGGATCTGCGCGGCTACGGCGCCAGCCGCGGCACCGAAGACGACAACTCTTCCGATGTTCCGCACATCGCCTACTCCAAGCGCGCCATGGCCGCTGACTGCGTCGCGCTGATGCGGGTGCTCGGCCACGACCGCTTCGCCGTCGCCAGTCACGATCGCGGCGCCCGCGTCGGATACCGGCTCGCCCTCGATCACCCCGACGCCGTCTCGCGCCTCGCCGTCCTCGACATCGTGTCGACACTCGATGCCTGGGCGGACACCAGCCGCACCACCGCCATCGGCCGGTTTCATTGGAGCTTCCTTGCGCGACCGGCGCCGTTCCCCGAGACGATGATCGGGCGCGACCCGACCTACTTCCTCGAATATCTGTTCGCGCAATGGACGGCGTCGCATGATCTGAGCTCGTTCGACCCCGCGGCCATGGCCCACTACCGCGCGGCGTTCGCCAGCCCCGAGGTGATCCACGCAAGCTGCGAGGACTATCGGGCGGGCGCCACGTGTGACGTCGCCTTCGATTCCGCCGACAAGACCGCGGGACGCCAGATCGGCTGCCCGATGCTGGCGCTTTGGGGCGTCGACCGCGGACAGGGTGCCATCAATACTCCCCTGAAAGCTTGGGAGGCGTGGTGCCCGCACATTCAAGGCGCGGGAATCGAGTCTGGCCATTTCCTGGCCGAGGAGCAGCCCGCAGCAACGCTATCGCACCTCCTTCCGTTCTTGCTGGCGACAGAACGGGCGACTTGATCCGGCGACGGTTGCCGCGCTTACATGGTGGTTCGATGGCCGCGATGGATGACGGGACGGTATGAGTAAGCGCATCACCCCGGGGCCGAAAACGCGGCAGCTCGCGACCGCACCCGCAGCGGGCCAAGTGCCGGCGACTCCGTCGAGCGGCCCCAGCGTCGCGCTTGCGCTCGGCGGCGGCGGCGCGCGCGGGCTCGCTCACGTCCTCATTCTCGAGGTTTTCGACGAGCTCGGCATCCGCCCGTCGTTCATCACCGGCACCTCGATCGGAGCCTTATATGGCGCCGCCTATGCGGCCGGCCTCTCGGCGGCGCTGATCCGCGCGCATACCGAGGACATTCTCGACCAGCGTTTGGACCTCGCGCGCAACCTCATCTCGGCGCGCTCCGATCCGGTTCAAAAAGTCTTTCGCCTGTTCTCGCTGCGCTCGTCCCTGCTGAAACCGGAGGCGCTGCTCGAGTATGTCCTTCCCTCGCAAGTGCCGCGCAGTTTCGCGGACCTGAAAATCCCCCTCGCCGTCGTCGCGACCGATTTCTACGCCCAGGACACCATCGTTTTTTCTGACGGTGATCTGCGCCAAGCGATCGCCGCCAGCATCGCGCTGCCCGTCATCTTCCAGCCGGTGATCGTCAACAACCGCGCACTCGTGGATGGCGGCCTCGTCGATCCGCTGCCCTACGATCTCGCAGCCGGGAAAGCCGATGTCACGGTCGCGATCGACGTTTCGGGGGCTCCGCGTTCGGATCCACGCGAGATGGGGCCGGGCGCGGTCGAAGCAATCGTTGCCTGCTCGCAGATCCTGCAGCGTTCGATCGTGCGCGAGAAGCTCAAGAGGGCGCGTCCCGACGTCTATATCGACGTCGACGTCGATGCGTTTCACGTTCTCGAATTTCACCGCTTCCGCGAGATCCTCGCCGCCGCCCAGCCGGCCAAGGAATTGCTCAAACGCAAGCTCGCGCGCGTCTTCGAGAGCCATACGGTTCCAGAGATCGAGCCCGTACCCGCACTCACCGATCAATCGCCGCCCGCCGACGTCACAACCAGAAAACGGCGCAGGCTATCGCTGTCGCTGCGACCACGAAAGGACAAGACATGATCGCGGCTGATCCCGCCCCGGCGGCTGGCACTTCGACGGGCGCTGGCCGCTCCGGCTTGCCAACGGTTGCGCTCGCGCTCGGCGGTGGTTCAGCGCGAGGGCTCGCCCATATCGCCATCCTGGAAGCCTTCGACGAACTCGGGATCAAGCCCACCGTCATTGTCGGGACGTCGATCGGGGCCATCGTTGGCGCGTGCTACGCCGCTGGTCTCTCGGCGCGCGACATCCGTGAGCACGCGGCCGAACTCCTCGCAAGCCGCAGCGCCGTGCTCTACCGACTGGCGTCGCACCTGCCGGGCCACCTCACCAGCTTGTGGAGCCCGTGGCGTCCCGCCGTCGTCGATGGCGCAACGCTATTGGATATGCTTCTCCCCGAACGCGTGCGCGTCGATTTCTCCGCGCTCACCATCCCGTTTCGCGCTATCGCGCTCGATTTCTATCGTCTGGAGCAGGTCGTGCTCACCGAAGGCCCAATCGTACCGGCCGTTGCGGCGAGCGCTTGCCTCCCATCGATCATGCAGCCGATCGAAATCGGCGGTCGCCTGTTGATCGACGGTGGCTTCGTCAATCCGACGCCCTACGACGTGGTCCTCGACAGCGCCGACATCACCGTCGCCATCGACGTCACAGGCGCACCGGATCCGAGCAAACCCGCGTCATCGCTCTCCGCCGACGATCTTTGGAACGGCGCATTCCACGCTCTGTTCACGGCCGTAACCCGCGAGAAGCTTGCCCGACGCGGGCCAGATATCTTCATCCGCCCGCAGGTCACGACCTACGAGTCGATGGATTTCCTCAAGATGGATGAGATCCTCGCAGCCGCCGAACCGGCGAAGCAAGAGCTGAAGCGCGCGCTCGCCGAGCGCTTCAGCCGGGCCTGAACTCAGGTCTTGAAGTCGATGTGCGTCAGGAACTCGCGGAGCACCGTCGACCACCAGCCGACCGTTTCGTCGAAGTTCGCATTGCAAACGCCACCGCGCAGGTTGACGTTCAGCTCGATCGTCGCGTCGCCGTCCTTGTCGAGGTACGCCTTGCCGAAGCGCTTGGTAAGGTTCCACTCGTTCATGCGCTGAATGGATTGACGGTTATCTTTTTGGGTGAAGCCGGCGCGGAACTGGATCGAACTGCACTGCTCGCCGTTCTTGCAGCCGTAGAAATAGATCTGGTACTTCACACCATGCATGCGGCCGTCGACCTTGGGGTCGCCGCGATTGTCGGTCCCGATCTCCGCCGAGCCGTGGCCCCGCGCGAGCTGGAAGATCTTTGATGGGTCGCTACCGTCCACGATGTTTGTGCATGAGCTCTGGGCGGAAGCGGAACTGATCGGCAACAAGAGAGCGAAGAGAGCGGCGAGGAACTTCATTTGTACCTCCAGGTGGGCGGCATCCGGCGGCAATTAAGCACTGTGCCGCCAACAGGATCAAGACGAAGCCGGCCGTTGCGTATCAGGTAGACGGGGGAAATGCATCAGCGTTGCCATCGCGGCACGGTTACGTCGCCGCCCCCGTTCCACGTTGCATATCGACCGTTTGGATCGTCCGGGCAACGTCCTCCGCATGGGACTACCGCAGCGCCGCGGCTTGACATTGCCGATCCTGCGCTCACACTTGATCGAAGCCTCCGTGTGCGTATTTCCAAGCGCGGATCGAATGCGAGGCACCAGAACGAGGGAGACGACCGTGTCGGGCAATGGACGGCGACAGGGCGGCGAACCGCACGCCCCGGCAGGCGGAATCGAAGGGCAAAAGGGTGACGGCCGTTGTGACGTCGTCATCGTCGGCGCCGGCTTTGGCGGCATCTACCTGCTGCATCGGCTGCGCGCGCTCGGCATGACTGCACGCGTCTTCGAAGCCGCAACCGGCGTCGGCGGCACCTGGTACTGGAACCGCTATCCCGGTGCACGCTGCGACGTCGAGAGCATGCAGTACTCGTTCTCGTTCTCGAAGGAACTCCAGCAGGAGTGGTCGTGGAGCGAGCGCTTCGCCGCTCAGCCCGAGATTCTCGCTTACGCCAATCACGTCGCCGACCGCTTCGACCTGCGCCGCGACATCCAACTCGAGACACGCGTGACCGCGGCGACGTTCGACGAAGGAACGCAGCGCTGGCACGTCACGACCGACCGTGGCGACAGCGTCAGCGCCCAGTATTGTGTCATGGCGACGGGATGCCTCTCGACAGCCCGCCTTCCCGACATCAAGGGCCGCGAAAGCTTCGAAGGCGCGACCTACCACACCGGCTATTGGCCGCATGACGGCGTGGACCTCTCGGGCCTCCGGGTCGCGGTGATCGGCACCGGATCGTCAGCGATCCAGGCCATTCCCGTGATCGCCGCGCAGGCAGGGACGCTCACCGTGTTCCAGCGCACGCCCAACTACTCGATCCCATCGCGCAATTGCGCGATGACGCCAGACTACGAGGGGCCATGGAAGGCCGCCTACGACATTTATGATGCGACCGACAGCAACTATGGCGTCAACGACGTCTCGGCGATGGACGTGTCGCCGCAAGAGCGCGAGCGGGTCTACGAGCAACGCTGGGCCACTGGCGGCACGTCATTCATGGCCGCATTCAACGACCTGATCACCAATCAAGCGTCAAACGACACAGCGAGCGATTTCGTGCGCTCGAAAATCCGCGCGATCGTGAAGGATCCAGCGACGGCGGAGATCCTCTGCCCGAAGGACTACCCGATCGGCACCAAGCGCATCTGCGTCGATACGAACTACTTCGAGGCCTACAACCGTCCGAACGTGAAGCTGATTGACCTCAAAGCGACCCCGATCACGGAGATCACGCCGAAGGGCGTGCGCACGACCGCCGGCGAGTTCGAATTCGACGCGATCGTCTATGCGACCGGCTTCGACGCCATGACCGGTGCGTTGACGAACGTCGACATCCGTGGCCGCGATGGCATTCAACTCCGCGAGAAGTGGCACGGCGGGCCGCAGACCTATCTTGGTCTGATGACGGCGGGTCTCTCCGTGCTGAGCAACATGATCGTGTCGATCGAGCAGCACGTCGATTGGACGGTGGACGCGATCGCCTACATGCGCGCCAATGGCCTCGCGACGATCGAACCAACGGCGGACGCCGAAATCCGTTGGGGCCAGCATGTCAACGAGGCTGGCGAGCGCACGCTCTATACAAAGGCGGCGTCCTGGTACATGGGCGCCAACATCCCGGGGAAGCCGCGCGTATTCATGCCGTACATCGGTGGCGTCGGCGTCTATCGCCAGGAGTGCGATGCGGTCGCAGCGAACGGATATGAGGGTTTCGTACTGACCGCGCGCAGTGACGCCCACGCCTGTCCCGCAGCCGCCGCTGAATAAACGAGGCCGCCGCGCTCGATACGAACGCGACGGCCAAGTTGATGGACGCTTAGAAGTGCTGATGACTAGAAGCCGACCGGCCGCACCGCGGTCCGATCGGCCATTGATGGTTTCTTGATGATGCGACTCATGTGTCCGGTCGCATCTTGGATTAGTTTGGGTTAGCGGCCTCGACCGCCACCACCAAAGCCGCCACCACCCGAGTTGCCGCCGCCGGAACCGCCGCCGCCGTCACCACCGCTGCGACCACCACCGGAGAACCCGGAGTTGCCGCCGCCGCTGCGACCACTGGTGGCGCGACCACCACCGTCAGAGCGACCGCTGCGCCCGATCGAGCCACGATCACGGCCGCCGCGACCGTTCCATTCGCCCGATCGTCCGCCACGTCCGTAGCTGGACCGCGGACCGCGATGACCACGATGGCCGCGATAGCTCCAACCGCGCCAGCCGTCATAACCGCCCCAGCCGTAGCCTTCACGCCAGCCATAACCGCAACGGTACCAACCCGGACCATTCCATGCGTCAACGTAGAAGCAGTAGCGACGACCGCCGTACACGTAGACCTGAGTCTTTTGGACGTCGCTGAATTCTACCGCCAACCGCTTGGTGCTTTCAGCGCCGCTGATGGGTGCCGCCTGTGCGCTCGTGAAGAACGCTCCAGCGAATATCAGGGCCAATGCGGACCCCGCTCGTTTCACCAACATGGTGTCTTCCTTTACGCGTCGCGCGCAGAATGGTTTCTGCCGCGACGCGCCCCTCGCGATCTATCGTCTCGATGTATTGAACGCGCCAAGCTTGGAAGGGTTCCAGCCCTACTGGATTGCGGTCACCACCAGTGTCCCCGCCCCAGTGCGGGCATAGAGATCCGGGCGATACATGTCCTCGACTGCGGCCGCTGGATGGACGTATCGCCCCGGCGAGACCGCGCGTACGATGTACGCGACCGTCGCCGTCGGCTTGACGCCACTTTGGCGGTCCTCGCCCTGGAAGTAGTCGAAGGCGGCAACGAAGCGGTCATCCCGGAACTCGGTGTGAGCCGGTTTACCCGCCGTCTGCAGCCACGCCAGGCTCTTGATATCGCCGCTCTCGACAAGCCGCGGATTCTCGATCTCCAGCCCCGCCGGCAGGCGATCGACGAGCAGCACGCGCCCGCCGGTGTGCTCGCCCTCGAGTTTCAACACCACCACCATGCGATCGTTCTGGGCGATCGACATCGGACCATCGCCGGCCTCGATCTTGCTGCCCTCGAGCGTGTAGTAGGTCCGCGAGATCGTGAACCCCTTGGACGCCGCCGGCTCGGCCGTGAGCGCCGATCCCGTCACCGAGACAACCGCCGCGACGGGTGTCTCGCCGGTGTTCAGGACCGAGAGGCCACCCTGGCCGAGATCGGCCGCCGTCAGAGCGCGAGTCAACTCACCACTATGCGCAGCACCGTTGACCGTCAGCCTCGTCCCTGCCGCCGCTTCGCTGAGCGCGCGCGCCGCGAGCAGCATCCACGCTTGTTCCTGGGTCGATGTATAGGTCCGTGTCGCTTGTGCCCGCTCGATGACCGCTGCGAGCCCTGGTGATTCACCTGGCAGCGTGCGCGTCTCCGAGATCAGGGTCAGCACCGCGGCACCGTCGCGCAGGCGCGAGCCATAGTCCGCTCGGCCGCCGTCCCCACCGTCGACGCCCATTGTCTCGAGTGCAGTCCGGAACGCCTTCTCGGCGCGCGGCTTGTCACCCGTCATGGCGAGCGCCGCGCCGATCTGAGCTTGCGCCAGCGCCGACGAGAAACGGTCGATGCGCGTATCGGCGTAGTAACGCAACTCGCCAATGGGCGCGCGACCGTTGCGGGCCAGCACATACAGCGCATAGGCCCGATCCTCGCCGCCCTTCTCGAAGTCCTGGGCGTACGAGATGAAGTTCGCGAGGCGATCGAGTGCCTGCGTAAACGGCTGCTGCGGCACCGCGTGACCCAGTTCCTTGGCCCGCGTCAGAAAGTCCGTGACGTAGCCGGTCAGCCAGAGATCGGGCACGCCCGGTCCCCACACACCGAATGCGCCAGACGCGTCCTGCATCTCGAGGACGCGGGCAATCGCCTTGCCAACGCGCTCCTTGAGTTCGCTCTGCTCGGCAAGACCGATGCGTCGCGCAACGTCATTGACATAGAGCAGCGGCAGCGCGCGGCTCGTCGTTTGCTCGGCGCAGCCATACGGATAGCGGTCGAGCGAGGCAAGCAGCCCCGGCACGTCCATGCCCGCGGACGGGCCGACGTTGAGCGCAATCCGCGCGCTCGACGGGATAAGATCAGCGAGCACATCGGGCGACAGCGTGAGCCGGCCGCCCTTCGCCGCGATCCGTGCCGTCGTTGCCCGGCGGATGTCGTTGGCCGGCGGCATCACTTCGACGGCGACGCGGCGGCGCACCTCGATGCCATCCGGCCCGTTGACGCGGACGTTGTAGACGTGGCGTCCCAGCGCGGCGGGCTTGATCGCCACCCGTTCCGAGTGACGCTGGTTGGCCGCGAGGCGCGGATTGCGCTGCGCGAGCGAAACGGCGAGCCCCTGCGGGTTCTCCTGCTCGATGGCAACAGCGTAGGCCGTATCTGGTCCTTCGACGTTGTGCACGCCGATCGCGACACTCGCCTCATCGCCGAGGCTCAGGAAGCGCGGCGCGGTGACGGTCAGCGCGAGCGCATCGCGGACGATGACGTCCGATCCCGTCGAACCGACCTTCCCCGCACTCCACGCGACCGCCATCAACCGCACCGTACCGTTGAAATCAGGAACGTCGAAGCGGACCTCGGCCGTGCCGTCGGGCTTGACCGCGACGATGCCGGAGAACAGCGCCAGCGGCTTCTCGACCGGCGGGCTGCCCTTCGCCGACAGGCCACCGCCACCTTCACCGTCCCCACCCGAGCGTAGCGTACCGCGCGTCGCTCGCATTCCGTCGATGAGCCGGCCGTAGAAGTCGCGGATCTCGACGCCGAGACGACGCTGGGCAAGGAAGTGACGCTCGGGCGCGGGCGCCTCGAAGCGCGTGAGGTTGAGGATGCCGATGTCGACTGCAGCAACGGTGATGCGCGCGGCTTCACCAGCTTTCAGACCATCGATCTTGACCGGCACGACGAGCGAACTGGCAGGCTTGATCTTCGCCGGCGCGCCGAGCGTCAGCTTCAGCGTCTCGCTTGCGGTGTCGAGCGCCAGCCAGCGCACGCCGATGGCGCGGCCCGGCATCCGCCTGGACCCCTCATCCATCGCGCGATAGTGGATCGCCGTGACGTAGGCGCCGGGCATCCAATCGGCTTCGACGGGGATCGCGATCTCGCCGCCACCGGCCGGTACGTCGGCATCCTTCATCGCAAGGAGGCCGCTCGACAGCACGGCAAGCCGAACTTTACCTGCCAAGCGGCTGTTGATGCGCACGCGCGCGGTGTCGCCGGCCTTGTACGACGCCTTGTCCAGCGCCACGTCGAGCACCTCGGGGCTTTCCGCGTTCTCGCTCGCATGCCAGCCGACGTTGAACGTGACGCTCGTCACGGCCGGCGCTTTCGGATCGGCACTCGTCACTTCCAGGCGATAGCGGCCCCAGTCGAGTTGCGGCGCGTCGATTTTTGCCGCCGCCGCACCCGGTGTCGTCGTGCCGCCACCAACCCGCTTGGTCGTCGTGAAGGCTTCGTAGTTCCACTGGCCATCGCGGC
The DNA here is from genome assembly GCA_001464855.1 of Rhizobiales bacterium Ga0077530. Lineage (GTDB taxonomy): Bacteria > Pseudomonadota > Alphaproteobacteria > Rhizobiales > Hyphomicrobiaceae. Next base: position 1,243 of record LNEA01000611.1, on the reverse strand, counting down.
TGTACCACTGCCAGCGCTGGTTGAGCTGCTTGATCTCCCACTTGAGAGGCGCGCTCGTCTGCGTCGTGCCGGCGGCATCGACGAGCACCGTCTCGAACGACGCGCTCTCGCCTTCGCCAACCTGACCGCCGGAGAACAGCGGCTTTACGCCGACGCGGGCTTCGCGCGTATCGACCGGCAGCTTGACGCTGCGTTCGATCGTGCGACCACCGGGCTCGCGCAGGCGCACCTGTATTTCGGCTTCGAGTGGACGCGCCGTTTTTGGGATCGGCGGCAAGCGTACGCCGATCAGGCCACGACCGTCGACGCCCGTCTGCGGGAGGTTTTCAAGCGGCTGGCGTACCGGCATGACGCGCTCGTCCGCGAGGCCGAACTTGTAGCCGGCAAGGCCGGGAAGATCGCCCGCTGCGGCGCGGACCTGGATCTCGCCTTCCATCGCGAGGTTGGCGGCCGGCGGCCCATAGAGATAACGGCCGATCACTGCGACGGACGCTGTCTCCTCGACGGCAATCGACTTCGATTGCGGCTCAAGCGTCAGCGCGAGACGCTCGGGAACGAAATCCTCGACCAGGAACGCCACTTGCGCGAGCGACTTCGCCGCCACGTCCGTGTGCAGACGCGCGCGCCACGTACCTGTGCGACCACCAAGCTCGGCATCGTTCAGCACGATGCGGCGATATTCGACGCCATCGGGGCGCACGACGATCAGCGTTGCCGGCGCCGACGACGCGACCCCCGCGCGCTCACGCAGCAGCGCAGTCAGATACACGGGCTCGCCGGGGCGATAGACGCCGCGCTCGGCATAAAGATAGCCATCGAGCGGTCCCGGCGTCTCGCGGCCCTTGACGCCACGATCTGTCAAGTCGAATGCCGCCGTCGCGAGATCGAGGAAGGCGTAGTCCTTGTTGCCTTCCGCGACCAGGATCGCCGGCGCGAGACCGCCGGCGCCGCGCATCAGGCCGGCATCGAAGCGCACGTAGCCGCGCGCATCAGTTTTGCCCGTCGCCAGTACCTCGTTGTTGCGCGCGACGAGCCGCACCGCAATTTCACCGACCGGGTTAGCCGAACCGAGCGCGCGCACGAAGGCGTGCAACCCGTCGTCGCCCGACAGCGCCGCCAAGCCGAGATCGGAAACGATGAACCACTGGGTTGCAGGCGAGGCATACTCGGTGCTCTTGCCGTCGGCCGGCGAGGCGACCACGAGATAGACGCCCGGCGCCAGATCCGGCACTGCGTCGCTCAC
>LNEA01000610.1 GCA_001464855.1 Rhizobiales bacterium Ga0077530 | reverse complement strand
CGCTGCTCCGATCCGACGCCGAGCGCGCGGAGCTTGCGGTGCAGCGCCGAGCGTTCCATGCCGACGAACTCGGCGGTGCGCGAGATGTTGCCGCCGAACCGATTGATCTGGGCGAGCAGATATTCACGCTCGAAGATCTCGCGGGCTTCGCGCAGCGGCAGCGACATCAGGTGCTCGGCACCACCGTTGACGGGCAGCGGCACGTTCGAGCCGATTTCCTCGGGCAGCATGTCGGCGGTGATCATGGTGCCGGGATCGCCGCCAGCAAGGATCATCAGGCGTTCGATGTTGTTGCGCAACTCGCGCACGTTGCCGGGCCAGTCGTGCGCCTGGAGAACAGCGATGGCGTCGTCGCCGATGCGCCGCGGCGAGAGACCCGAGGCCGTCGCCACCTGCTGCACGAAAAACTCGATCAGCGGTGGAATATCATCGCGCCGCTCAGCGAGACTCGGCACGCGCAGCGGCACCACGTTGAGGCGGTGATAGAGATCGTTGCGGAAGCGCTCTTCCTGCATCTCGCGTTCGAGGTCGCGGCTGGTCGACGTCACGATCCGGACATCGACGGCGACCTTGGGCCCGCCGCCGAGACGCTGGAATTTCTGCTCAACCAAAACCCGGAGCACCTTGCCCTGGGTCTCGAGCGGCATGTCCGCGACCTCGTCGATATAAAGCGTGCCGCCGTGGGCTTCCTCGAGGGCACCGACCTTGCGGGGACCGGACCGATCCTCGGTGCCGAATAATTCCTCTTCGACGCGCTCAGGCGCCATCGCAGCCGCATTGAGCACGACGAAAGGGCCGTCGGCGCGAATGGACTTGGCGTGAATCACACGTGCCGCGAGTTCCTTCCCCGCGCCGGAAGCGCCGCGAATAAGGATGCGGCTGTTGGTCGGTGCAACGCGCTCGATCTGGCCGCGAAGCTGGTTGATCGCCGCGGACTTGCCGATCATCTCCGAGCTTTGCACCGAACGCTCGCGCAGCGTCTTGACCTCGCGGCGGAGCTGCGACGCTTCCAGCGCGCGCAGCGTCACGAGCACCAGCCGATCGGCCTTGAACGGCTTCTCGATGTAGTCGTAGGCACCGCGCCGGATTGCAGTCACCGCGGTTTCGATGTTGCCGTGACCCGAGATGATGACGACCGGCAGATCGGGGTGCTGCTTCTTGATCGCAGAAAGCATCTCGAGACCGTCGAGACGGCTTCCCTGCAACCAGATGTCCAGGATGACGAGATGCGGTCGCCGCTCCTCGATGGCCTTGAGCCCTTCGTCAGCGTCGCGCGCAAGGCGCGTCGCGTGGCCCTCGTCCTCGAGAATTCCGGAGACAAGCTCGCGGATGTCCGCTTCGTCATCGACGATCAGAATGTCGGCTGCCATCGATTGTTTCCTCGAACTTAGGTGGTCAATGCTCTCTGGCGCGAGCGCAGCGTTATCGGCTGCTCCAACGCCTCGGTCGTGTGGTCTCCGGTCGCGGCGCGACCAAGAGGTAGTGTGATGGATACGCGGGCGCCGGTCTGCCCAGTTTGCTCAGGGTTGGGACCGGTGTCGGTAGGTGCGTCGTCGAGCGTCAAGGTGCCGCCGTGCTGCTCGACGATCTTCTGCACGATCGCGAGGCCGAGGCCAGTGCCCTTGCGGCCCTTGGTCGTGACGTACGGCTCCAGCAACTTCGACCTGTTTTGCTTCGGCAATCCCGGGCCATTGTCGATGACCTCGATCGTGGCGCGCTCACCGTCACTCGTCACAACGGCGCGAATCAGTCCGCGAAATCCTTCCGGCGCATCCGCGGCCTCGGCGCGTGACTGCACGGCCTCGGTGGCATTCTTGACGAGGTTTGTCAGTGCCTGCGCTAGCAGTCGACCGTCACATTGCACGGCAACCGGCGTCGACGGCAGGTCCATCTCGTAGGTGATCGCCGAATGGGACTCGCGGTACTGGATCATCGGCTCCTGCACGACCTCGCGGATGTCGTGGAGCCCGAACGTCGGCTGCGGCACGCGGGCGAAGGCGGCGAACTCATCGACCATCGTTTTGATATCGCCGACCTGGCGCACGATCGTGTCGGTGAGCTTTTCGAATGTCTCGCGATCCTCGACGATGACACGGCCATACTTGCGGCGAATCCGTTCCGCGGAAAGTTGGATCGGGGTAAGCGGGTTCTTGATCTCGTGAGCGATCCTACGCGCAACGTCGCCCCAGGCGGAGGTGCGTTGGGCGGCAATCAACTCGGTGATGTCATCGAAGGTGACAACGCTGCCCTCATCTGAATCGTCGGCGTGGGATCGCTCCTGGGTCATCTGCACGGCGAATACGCGTTCCTCGTCGCCGACGACTACCGTAATCTGGCCGTGCACACGCCCCTTGCCCTGCAGTTGCTCCGCCGCCTCGGCGCAATGCTGGTATCCGTCGTCAGGCCGAGGAGACGCTCAGCCGATGGATTGGCCAGCCGAATGGTTCCAGCAGCGTCGATGCCGATGACACCGGCGCTGACCCCGGACAGCATCGCTTCCATGAAGCGACGGCGTTCATCGAGCTGATCGTTGACCGCGACGAGAGCACTGCGCTGGCGATCGAGTTCGCGGGTCATCAGGTTGAAGTCGTTGGAGAGGCGCCGCAGATCGCCTTCGCCGCGATTGAGCGGCAGCTCGACGCTGAGATCACCTTTGGCCACCTGCTGTGCCGCGCGGATCAGACGCCGGATCGGCGCGACAAGCTGGCTCGCAAACCACAAGCCGACCCAGATCGCCGCCAGCACGCCGGTGAGCGAGATCATGAAGTACATGAGGCCGTGGACGAGCTTCAGGCCGCCACGCGCCCGCAGCAGCCGCTCGTACTCGGCGACCCCCGCCTCAGTGCGTCGCAGATGACCGACGACGCGCGGACTGACGCGGCGGGCGCCATAAAGATAGTGACCGGGATAGCGGGCGAGTTTGGTGACGGCGGCGATGCGGTAGGTGGCGGTCGGCATCAACAGTGGAATGTGACCGGCTTCCGCCTGCGCAATCGTCGTGTCACCCGGCGGTTCGTAGGTGATCCCGCCGTTCATCGCCGATGAAAAGACAACCACACCCTTGGCGTCGATGACGGCGACGAGCGCGAGGTCTCGCAGCCCCGCCTGAGCCACGACAAGATTGCGCCACGCATCGTCCTTGCCCGGCTCCACCGCGCCGGCCGGTGCGGCGTCGTCGAGATCCTTGGCCATGTTGACGATGTCGGTGCGGATCACTTGGCCGTGCTCAGCGACGTAAGCGCGAGCGACGTCCAGCGAATTGGCGACGATCGTCCGTGTTCGAGCCGCGAACCAGTTATCGAGCGATCGCGAAAAAGTCGTCGTCGCGGCGAGCGCCAGCAGTAGGGCGGGCAAGGCCGAGATCAGCGTGAACAGAACGACAATGCGGATGTGGACACGCGCGCCCGCCATCTTGCTGCGCCAGGCGCGCCACAGCCCATAGGCCTGTGCGCCGATCACCGCCAGCATGGCAATGATCACCACCACGTTGACCATCAGCACCAGGAGCACGACGTCATTGCGCGGCGCGATCGGTGTGAGGCCGGTGAGGATCAAGTACGTCGCCAAACCGGAGACCAGCGACAGCACGACGATCGCGAGGCCGAACCAGAACGCACGCGGGCTCGAGCCTGGCAGTCCCGATTCGGGCACACCGGAAAGGATCGAACGCCGAGCGATTGTGTCCTGAGTACCCATACTCTTATTCGGTTCCTGGCCGACGCCGCGTGATCTTGCGATCCGTGCCGGCGCCTCTCTAGAGAGCGGGCGATTGAGCGAGTGCGCATGTGGCAACGGCATCACCGTCTTCCACGCGCAACAAAACCCAAATCCCTACAACACATTAGGACAGGTACGATCGCCAACAGGTGGTCATTCGCGGCCCACTGCGGCGGCGCGGCCCTGTGTTGCCCTCACGCCTCGGACGCCAATATGCCACATAATGTGACTTTCTGGCGACTAACCGTTGTCACACCTTTGTGTGACGCTCCGGAGCATATTTTTGTGGATATCTGCGCCGAGGTTCAGGGCGCCAATCAAGCCTGGGGACCCTTGAAGACCTGGATATCGAGGCTCTGAATTTTCTCGCGCAGGGTATTGCGGTTGAGGCCGAGAAGTTCCGCCGCGCGGATCTGGTTACCCCGGGTTGCGGCGAGTGCCGCGGTGATTAGCGGCATCTCGACCTGACGCAGGATACGCCGGTAGAGGCCGGGCGGGGGCAAATCCTTGCCGAAGCCGGCGAAGTGGCGCCCGAGGTAGCCCTCGACGAGCTCGGAGAGGCCGCGGGAGCTATTCGCATCCGAATCCGGCTCATGCGCCGGCGGGAGGAGTTCGGCGAGTTCCCCATCGACGATCTCGGCGCTGATCGTGTCTTGCGAGTAGAGCGCGGCGAGCCGGCGGACCAGGTTCTCGAGCTCGCGGACGTTGCCCGGCCAGGAATACTTGCGCAGCCGGTCGAGGGCGGCCGGCGCCAACGACTTCTGGCCGAGCCCCTCGCGAACCGCGACGCGGAGGAAGTGTCGGGCGAGGTCACCGATGTCCTCGGCGCGCTCACGCAGCGGCGGCAGACGAACCGGCACGACGTTGAGGCGATAGTAGAGATCCTCGCGGAAGGCGCCCTGCTGCATCTGGTGGCGCAGATCGCGATGGGTGGCTGCGATAATTCGCACATTGGTCTTGATCGGCGTGCGGCCGCCAACCGTGGTGTATTCGCCCTCTTGTAGCACGCGCAGGAGCCGCGTCTGCGCCTCGAGCGGCATGTCGCCGATCTCGTCGAGGAACAGTGTGCCGCCTTCCGCCTGCTCGAAGCGGCCCTGGGTGCGCACCTGCGCGCCGGTGAAGGCGCCCTTCTCGTGGCCGAACAGTTCGCTTTCGATCAGCTCGCGCGGAATTGCCGCCATATTGAGCGCGACGAACGGCCCACTGCGGCGCTTGGAGAAGTCGTGCAGCACCTTGGCGACCAGCTCCTTGCCAGTGCCGGATTCGCCGGTGATCATGACGGTGAGGTCGGTCTGGGTCAGGCGCGCAATGACCCGGTAGATCTCCTGCATCGCCGCCGAGCGGCCGATCAGCGGCAGCTCCTCGCCGTCGCCTTCGGGACTGCGCTCGCGTTTGCGGCCCGGCTCGGAGAGCGCGCGCCCGACGACGCCGACCAACTCCGAAAGATCGAACGGCTTCGGCAGATATTCGTAGGCGCCCTTTTCCGCTGCGGTGATCGCCGTCATCAACGTGTTCTGCGCGCTCATCACGATGATCGGCAGCTCTGGCCGCGCTTTCTTGATCCGCGGAATGAGGTCGAACGCATTCTCGTCGGGCATGATCACGTCAGTGATGACGACATCACCCTCGCCTTGCGACACCCAGCGCCAAAGCGTTGCGGCGTTTCCGGTCGCACGCGGTGAATATCCGGCTCGCGCCAGCGCTTGATTCAACACCGTTCGGATGGCGGCATCGTCGTCGGCAATGAGGATGGTTCCACGCGGCATCGATCAATCGCCTCTTCTGGTGGGTCCGTCAGCCTGCTCGTGCATGGGCAGGAGGACGCGAAACACGGTTCTGCGGGGTTCGCTGTCACACTCGATGATGCCGCCGTGGTCGCCGACGATCTTGGCAACCAGCGCGAGGCCGAGGCCGGTGCCCGTCCGCTTCGTCGTGACGAACGGATCAAACAAGTGCGACTTCACGGATTCGGCGATGCCGGGACCACTGTCCTCGACTTCGATCATGAGTGGCAGCGAGACGCGGGCCTGGGTGCCCGGCACCGACAGGCGGACACCGGGTCGGAAGGCGGTCGTGAGAACGATGCGGCCGCCGTCACGGGTCTCACTCACGGCTTCGGCCGCGTTCTTGACGAGGTTGAGGAAGGCCTGGACGAGTTTGTCGCGATTGCCGGGGATGGGCGGCAGGGACGGGTCATACTGCTCGGTGATGCGGACACCGCGCGCAAAGCCGCTCTCGGCAATGCGCTTCACATGGTCGAGCACGGAATGAATGTTGACCGGCTCGATCGCGAGCGGCCGCTCGTCACCGAACACTTCCATGCGGTCGACGAGGTTGCGAATGCGATCGGTTTCCTCGCAGATCAGGCGGGCGAGCGCGCGATCCTCATCGGAAAGCGCCGGCTCGAGAAGCTGCGCGGCACCGCGAATGCCCGACAACGGATTCTTGATCTCGTGCGCGAGGACAGCGGCGAGGCCCGATACCGACCGCGCAGCCGCGCGATGTGTCAGCCGACGCTCGATCATCTGCGCCATCGACCGCTGCTGAAGCATCAGCAGAACCAGATCGGGCGCGTCGGGCAGCGGGCCGCCGTAGATGTCCACGAGGCGTGGCGCCTGAATCTTCGGAGTCGAAATCAGCACGCCGTACTCGTTGACGGTGGTGCCGTTGCGAGCAACTTGGCGAGCGAGCGCGATCAGCGGGCAATCATCGCTGACGATGACGCCGAGCTGCTGGCGCTTGAGGACAGCCTGGCTCGATTGAAAGAAGGTTTCGGCCGCGACGTTGGCGTAGATGACCCGCTCGTCGGCGGCGAGCACGAGGATCGGATGCGGCAGCGCACCAACCAGCACGTCGTGCTCGATGTGGCGCCGCGTCGTGAGCGGCGGCAGCGGCGGCACCCGCTCGGGCTTTCTGTCGGCGCTCATGCGGCTGCCCTCCTGTCCTCCGGATAGGACCGGTAGAAGCGCTCAAGTCCTGCGAGAAGGCGTGCGGGGTCGGCCTCGGTGCACAGGATCTTACGATTGGCCTTGACGATCTCGGCTTCGGCGCCGCTGGTCTCGAGATACCAGCCGACGTGTTTGCGCGCATTCTTGAGCCCGAGGAACGCGCCATAGTGCGACAGCATCGCTTCGACGTGCGCACTCGCGATGTTGCTCTGTTCGGCAATCGACGGCGGGCCGGGATCAATGCCGGTGTCGAGGAAGGCCGCGACTTGTGCCGGCAGCCACGGCGCGCCATAGGCGCCGCGTCCGATCATGACACCGTCGGCACCCGATTCCGCGAGTGCCGTGGCCGCGTCGTGCGGCGTGCGAATGTCGCCGTTGACGATAACGGGAATGGAGACTGCATCCTTGACTCGGGCGACGAACGACCAATCGGCAGTGTCCTTGAAGAACTGGCAACGCGTACGGCCATGCACGGTGACGAGTGCGACGCCGGCCGCCTCGGCGCGCCGCGCGAGCTCCGGCGCATTGAGATTGGCGTGGTCCCAGCCCATTCGCATCTTCAAGGTCACGGGCACGCGCACCGCGCCGACCACGGCTTCGACCAATCCCGTGGCGTGATCGAGATCGCGCATCAATGCGCTGCCGGAGAGCTTGCCGGTGACCTCGCGGGCGGGGCAGCCCATGTTGATGTCGATGATGTCGGCGCCGAGCCCTTCCGCAATGCGGGCACCTTCGGCCATCCACTTCGCTTCGCGCCCGGCCAACTGCATGGCGAAGGGACGTTCGCCCGAAAATTCGGTCCGGCGGAGCACGTCACGGCGCTCACGCACCAGTTCTTCGCTGGCGATCATCTCCGAGACGACAAGCCCCGTCCCAAGCCGGTGTGCGGCCTGCCTGAAAGGCAGATCCGAAACGCCCGACATCGGGGCCAGCATCACGCGGTTAGCGAGGCGGATCGGGCCGATCGCAAGGGGCGGCGCAGCACCATCGCCTGGCCTGAGACTGCTTGCCTCACGGCTCCTGGAATTTGAGCACAACTGCTCGTCCATCCTGCCTGCCTTGTTTTTGAGCACTAACGAGAGTTGCCCATTCTTTGTTCAAGCTAGATAAAGGGCCGGACTTTCGCAAGTGCGAAATTGCAGCGCAATGTGCGCCCATTGCATGTCGGGTGCTGCCGGGCCTATGACCAACGGGGAAAACCCCGGCACGTCACCCAATTCCAGCGGCAGGCGCCTGATCCTCTGGCGCCGCTCGATTTCGAGGCAGGCAACGGTGTCAACTATAGCGATTGTCGTCGCCGCCGGACGCGGCAGCCGCGTCGGCGATGCCGCAGACGGCCCGAAGCAGTATGCTGACCTCGGGGGCATCCCGATGCTCGCCAAGACGCTTCAAGCCCTTGCCAATAATGACACAATAGATCGTCTACTCGTCGTCATTCACCCTGACGACATGACCCGATACAAGGCTGCAGCGCCGTCGATGGGAGGAAAATTGATGCCGCCGGTTCACGGTGGCGCCACCCGCCAGCAATCGGTCCGGCTTGGCCTCGAGGCCCTCTCCCGACTGGCGCCACCCCACGCCCCGCAGCGGGTCCTTATTCACGACGCGGCGCGGCCGTTCCTCGCACCTGCGCTGATCGACCGCGTGCTGGCCGCGCTCGAGTCATCGCCCGCGGCCCTGCCGGGACTGGCAGCCACGGATACGCTAAAGCGCGTCGACGCCTCTGGAACGATCGCTGGCACAGTGGACCGGGCAGGCCTTTGGCGAGCCCAGACGCCACAAGGATTTCACTACCCTGCGATCCTTGCGGCGCATCGAGCGGCAAGCGCGGCAGGACTAAACGAATTCACCGACGATTCGACGCTTGCCGAATGGCACGGAATACCTGGCGTGCTCGTGGAGGGCGACGCCCGCAACACCAAGATCACCACTGCGGAGGAACTGGCCTTGGCACAACAGCTCAGCGGGACGGGCGGGGCTGCGATTACCGATGTCCGCCATGGCACCGGCTACGACGTCCATCGCTTCTGCGCAGGTGACGAAGTGTGGCTATGCGGCGTCCCGGTCCCGCACACGCACGCACTCGACGGCCATTCCGATGCAGATGTCGGATTGCATGCACTGACGGACGCACTGCTGGGCGCCATCGCCGACGGAGATATCGGCAAACATTTCCCGCCGAGCGACGCGCAATGGAAAGGCGCACGCTCCGAAGTGTTCCTCGCTGACGCCGCGCGCCGCGTCGCCGCAGCCGGCTACGAGATCGGCAACATCGACGTGACACTGATTTGCGAGGCGCCACGCATTGGGCCGCACCGCGACGCAATGCGGGCCGAAATGGCGCGCATCCTCGGCATCGACGTCACCCGCGTCGGCGTCAAGGCGACGACAACGGAAACCCTCGGCTTCACCGGGCGCCGCGAGGGAATAGCGGCTATGGCGAGCGCGACTGTGCTTCGCCGGGGCTGAACCCGCCACCATTCGAACAGGCGGGATCGATCGATCACGCGCTCTTCTGCACCTCTTCGACGCGCTGCTGCAGCGGCAGCTCGATCACGAAGGTTGCCCCCTCGCCGGGCCGGCCATCGGCATCGATCGTGCCCTGGTGGCGCTCGACGATCTTGCGCACGGTCGCGAGACCGACGCCCGTGCCCTCATATTCAAGACGTCCGTGCAGGCGCTGGAAGATCGTGAAGATCTGCTCCTTGTAGCGATTGTCGAAGCCGATCCCGTTGTCGGTGACCTCGATGCGCACGCGCGGGCCATGAAGTCCGTAGAACTCGTCGTTGCCGCCGACCGTGCACTTGATGTTGATCCTCGGTGCCACGTCCGCCTTGCGGAACTTGAGCGCGTTGGCGAGCACGTTCTGAATGAGCTGGCGCATCTGCGTCGCGTCGGCATCGATCAACGGCATCGGATCGGCGGTGATCACTGCGCCCGACTCCTCGATGCGGATCTGCAGGTCCGAGAGCACACCCGCGAGCACGTCGTCGAGCGCGACCCGCCCGAACGGCTTGCCCTTGGTCGTCACCCGCGAATAGTCGAGCAGATCGTTGATGAGCCTGCGCATGCGCGCGGCGGCATTCTGCATCCGATCGAGGAACATCCGCCCGTCGTCGGGCAGGTCCTTGCCATAGCGCGTGAACAGCCGGTCGCCGAACGCCTCGATCTTGCGCAGCGGCTCCTGCAGGTCGTGCGAGGCGACGTAGGCGAAGTCCTGCAGCTCCCGGTTGGAGCGTTCGAGCTTGAATGTGTAGTCGCGCATCTGCTGCGCGGTTCTCTCGTTTTCCGTCACGTCGAGACAGGTCGCGATCGTGCCGCCGTCGGGCATTGGCTGGCTGACGACGTCGATGGCACGGCCGTCGCGCAGATGCTGCTTGAACGTCCTGCGTACCCTGAGCTGTGTCGGATCGGAACGCTCGGCAAGCGCACGCCTGGCCTCCTCCTCCGAGAAGTTCCCGAGCTCGGCACTATGCTTCATGATGTCGGCGAGCAACGCGCCGGGCTTCACGATGTCCGCCGACATGCGGTACATTTCAAGATAGCGGCGATTGCAGATGATCAGGCGCTGATTGGCGTCGTACATCGCCAACCCTTGCAGCATGTTCCCCAACGCCGCATCGAAGTGCATGTTCTGCGACGCCAGGCGCGCGTTGAGCTTCTCGCGTTCCGTGACATCTTCGTGCGTGCTGACCAGACTGCCATCGGGCATCGGCAGACGCACGACGGCGATCGAGCGCCCGTCAGCCAATGGGAGGACCTGCGAAACCTTCTGATTGAAGGTGTCGACGCCATCCTTCACGAATTTCTGGCGATCCGCGTTGCCGTAAACTCCTGTCGCCAGCCGAGCCTCCAGGATCTCGTTCAGGCTGGTGCCGGGCGCAATGTGCTCCATCTTCAGGCCGTAGATCTCTGCGTAGCGGTAATTGGCGAACACCACCCGCTGGTCGGCATCGAACAGGCAAAGCCCCTGTGACATGTTGTCCAGGAGAACGTCGAACATGGCATTGCGTGAGTGCAGATCGCGCGTCAGCCGCAGCAGGTCGGCCTCGCGCTCTTTCATCTGCGTGATGTCGGCGCGGGTCTGGACGCATCCGCCATCACTGGTCCGTGTCTCGCTGATCCGCAACCAGCGACCATCCGCCATGAGGACTTCGATCGGCTCCGTCGGATTGCGATGCCAATCGAGCCGGGCCTGGATATGCGCCTCGGCCGTCGACCCGGTCAGATCGATGGCACCACGCCGGATTTCCTCGCGGAGCAGCGCCTCATAGGATGCGCCCGCCTTGATCATTTCCGCGATGAAACTGCGGGTCTCGATATATTTCCTGTTGAACACCGTCAGGTGGTCGTCGCCGTCGAACAGGGCGAAGCCTTCAGCCATCACGTCGAGCGCGTGCATCATGCGCTGGCGGGCGTTCGCCGCCATCTTGGCGAACTGGACGTTGAGATCGGTGACGGCATGCGACGGCTCGAGTTCGCGGACCGTTTCGACCAACGTGCCACTCGGCAGACACCGGCGATGCATTTCGAGAAGCTTGGCGTCCGACGTGACATAGCGGAAGCCATCGCTGGTGCCGGCCACGATCGACGCGGCTACGGCGGCCATCCGTGCCTCGACCTCGTCCGGCGCCAGGTCCAATCGCTGAAGCACCAGGCGAACGAGGTCCATTAGCGGGGTGCCGGCAACGACTTCCTCGGGCTTATGGCCGCGTAGCACCCGGTAGCGCTCGTTGCAGGCCAGAAGCCGCAAATCCTTGTCGAACATGGCCAGTCCGACATTCGCGCCGGCAAGCAGCGCCCCCGCCTCACCCGCCAAGGACGCCTCGGACACGTGCTCGTCATGACCGGGAGCCCCCGCCCCGGAAACAGGCACGATATTGCTCAGACCGGTATTCATCGCTGTCCCCTTGCCCCCAAGATCGCTCGAAAACAGATAAAGTGGCATACGGCCATTAAGAACTGCTAAGCGGGACACATACGATCCGACCGCGTTGCCTATGCCCACATTCGCCGGGTTGACCGTGGGGCCGGATTTCTCCACGCTGCCGCAGCGTTGAGCGGACGAATCGTCACGGTGCCGCCGCCGCCCCGCTCCGCTACAGCAGCCGCGCGCGGTTTGGTAGCCGCCCGCCCTCGCCTCTCAGCCAATGCCCCGGACAGGAGGGAGCGTGACGACGACCACTACCGCGCCTTCCCCCGCATCCTCGGCGGGCGTCCGATCCAACCTGCTCAAGCGGTTTCTCGACGACTGGGTGCTGCCCCGATGGCGCTCGCTGATCTACACGCTGGTGCTCACGGGACTGCTCGCCGCGGTCACCGGCCTCTACCCGATGGTGATCAAGTATTCTTTTGATTCGCTCGTGAAGGGTACCATGGGGCCCTTGCCCTTGGTCCTGGCCGCGATCGTTTCCGTGACGGCGGCCCGAGCCATCCTCCTCTATATTCACGCCATCGCCGCCAACCGTGTCGTCCTGCGGATGACGACCGACATCCAGAAGGTGGCCCTTCAACATCTCATAAGCGCTGACTTCGCGCGGCTGTCCCGAGACACGCCCGGCCGCCTCGTGTCGCGGTTGACCAACGACATCCTGTTCATCCAGCAGGCCGCCCAGTCTGGCCTGATCGGTTCGGTCCGCGACGGTCTGTCGATTTTCGCGCTCGCAATCGCGATGATCTATCTGGACTGGGTGATGTCGCTCATCGTCCTCGGGATCTATCCGCTGGCGATCCTGCCGGTCATGGCACTTGGACGACGCCTGCGGCGGGTGGCAAAACAAACCCAGGCGCAGGTCGGCGACATGACTTCGCTACTGACCGAAAACCTGTCGAGTGCGCGCCTCATCAAGACGTACCGGCTCGAGAGCTATGCCGCGTCGCGCATGAACGCGAGCTTCGAGAAGATCCTGTCGCTGCGCATGAAGGCCGTCCGCAACCGCGCACGCCTCGACCCGACGCTCGAAGCCCTCGGCGGATTGGCAGTTGCCGGCGTCATCGCGTTCGCCGCCTGGCGGATCGGCACGAGTGGCGCGAGCCTCGGTGATTTCATGGGCTTCGTCACGGCCATGCTCATGGCGTCGCAACCGGTCCGCGCCCTCAGCAATATTTCGACCCGCGTCCAGGAGGGCCTCGCCGCGGCCGAGCGCATCTATGACCTGCTCGACGAGAAGCCTCGAATTATCGATGCTCCCGATGCCCTGCCGCTGATCGTCACCAAAGGCGACGTCAGCTTCGAAAACGTCAGCTTCGGCTACGATACCCCAGATGACCGCAAGGCGCTGCACGACATCGATCTCACCATTCCCGGTGGCAGCGTCGCCGCCTTCGTCGGCAGTTCCGGCGCCGGCAAAACCACGCTGCTCAATCTGGTGCCGCGCCTCTTCGATGTCGATCGCGGCCGCATCCT
>LNEA01000609.1 GCA_001464855.1 Rhizobiales bacterium Ga0077530 | reverse complement strand
CTCGGCGGCAAGGACCCGGCGTACGTTCGTCACGATGCCGATCTCGCGCATGCGATCGAAAATCTCGTCGACGGCGCATTCTTCAACTCAGGGCAATCGTGCTGCGGCATCGAGCGCATCTATGTGCACGCTTCGGTCTATGACCGCTTCGTCGAAGGGGCCGTGACGCTGACACGGGGCTATGTGCTCGGCAATCCGCTTGAAGCGGAAACGACGCTCGGCCCCCTCGTGCGTACGGCGGCAGCCAACTTCGTGCGCGAACAGACCGCCGAAGCATTGCGGCAGGGTGCGCGGGCGCTGATCGAGGAAAAGCCGTTTGCGATGAGCCGAGCCGGCACGCCCTACCTCGCGCCGCAGATCCTGGTTGATGTCGACCACAGCATGCGCGTGATGATCGAGGAGAGCTTCGGCCCGGTCGTCGGCATCATGAAGGTTGCTTCCGATGAGGAAGCCATTGGACTGATGAACGACAGCGCGTTCGGCCTCACTGCCGCGATCTGGACAAGCGACGCGGAGTCCGCCCTCGCCATCGGCGATCGCGTCAATGCCGGCACTTGGTTCATGAACCGCTGCGACTACCTCGACCCGGACCTCGCCTGGACCGGCCGAAAGAACTCGGGCCGCGGCGTCACGCTCTCCACCCTCGGCTACGATCATCTGACGCTGCCGAAATCGTTCCACCTGCGTCTCTCAACGGAATAGGCCGACATGACGACCGATACGCCCTCGCTTGCCGTCAACTGGAACTACCCGACGCCGATCAAGTTCGGCCCCGGCCGCATCGCGGAGCTTGCGGATGTGTGCAAGGCCGCCGGCATCATGCGGCCGCTGTTCGTGACCGATGCGGCACTGGCCAAACTCCCGATCGCGATGGCGGCGCTGCAATCGCTGAAGGATGCAGGTCTCGCCGCCGCGCTGTGTTCTGACATCAAACCCAATCCCAGTGCGGCGAACGTCATTGACGGCGTGGCGCTCTACAAGAAGGGCGCGCACGACGGTGTCGTCGCGTTCGGCGGAGGCAGCGCGCTCGATGCCGGCAAGGCGATCGCGTTCATGTCGGGGCAGACGCGTCCGCTGTGGGACTTCGAGGATGTCGGCGACAATTGGACCCGCGCCGACCCGAAAGGGATCGCGCCGACGGTGGCGGTCCCGACGACCGCGGGAACGGGCTCGGAAGTCGGTCGCGTCTCGGTCATCACCGACGAGGAAACGCACACCAAGCGGCTGATCTTCCACCCTTGCATCATGCCAGTGGCCGTCATCGCGGACCCGGTGCTGACGGTCGGCGTGCCACCGCACCTCACGGCAGCGACGGGCATGGACGCGCTCGCGCACTGCCTCGAGGCCTATTGCGTTCACAGCTACCACCCGATGGCCGATGGGATAGCGATCGAAGGTCTGCGCCTGATCCGCGAGTGGCTGCCGGTCGCCTGCCGCGACGGCGCCAACATCGAGGCGCGCGCCAAGATGCTGACCGCCGCGACGATGGGCGCGGTCGCGTTCCAGAAGGGGCTCGGCGCGATCCATTC
>LNEA01000608.1 GCA_001464855.1 Rhizobiales bacterium Ga0077530 | reverse complement strand
GTCGCCGCGTGGATCGACGGGCTGTGCCGCGAAGTTGGCATTCCTCGGACGCTCGCGGAACTCGGTGTCGATGACAGCAAAGCCGATCAGATCGTGCGCGCGGCGCTCGTCGATCCGACGGCACCGACCAATCCGATCCCGCTCGAAGCAACCGCGGTGCGCGCGCTGTTCATGAAAGCGCTGAAGGGTTAGCTGCCGACGCGTCGGCCGGCGTCGGCGGGCTCGTCAGATGCCGTCGAGGCCTGGGTGGTCTGCGGGGCGGATGCCGAGCGGCCACAGGAATTTGCGGTCCGCTTCGGCGATGGCGACATCGTTGATGCTCGCCTCGCGGCGCTGCATGTAGCCGGCATCGTCGAATTCCCACTGCTCGTTGCCGTAGGAGCGGAACCAGTTGCCCTCGGCATCGTGCCATTCATACTGGAAGCGCACGGCGATGTGATTGCCGTCGAACGCCCACAACTCCTTGACCAGTCGGTAGTCGAGTTCTTTCGCCCATTTCCGTTTCAGGAACACGACGATGGCGTCGCGTCCCTCGAAGAACTCGGACCGATTGCGCCAGCGGCTGTCCGGCGTGTAGGCGCCGGCAACGCGCTCGGGATCGCGCGTGTTCCACGCATTCTCGGCCATGCGCGCCTTTTCCACGGCGGTTTCGCGCGTGAATGGCGGGACCGGAGGGCGCATGTCGGTCAGCCCTCCTTGAAGCCGTAGGCGGGAACGCCCTGCTCGTTCTCATAGTATTTGAAGGGCAGGAATTTGCCGGACATCGCGATCTTGACGCGATCGCCCTTCTCGTTGGGTACGCGCTCCATCGTCATGTCGAAGTCGATCGCCGACATGATGCCGTCGCCGAACTCCTCCTCGATGAGCGCCTTCCACGCCGGGCCGTTGACGAGTACCAGCTCATAGAAGCGATAGATGAGCGGATCGGTCGGCGGCATCGCGGTGCCGGCGCCACGCATCGGCACTTCGTTGAGCATCTTCTCTTCTGTCTCTGAAAGTCCGAAAAGCGCCGCGGCTTTCTTGGCGAGCGGCTTCACCAGCTTGTGCTGACCAAGCAGCGCACCGACCACCAGAACCGGCGACATGCCGCCGATCTCACCGGTGATCTGCTTCCAGGTCAGGCCCTTCTCACGCTTGATGTCGAGGATTTTCTCGGTCAGCTCTTCGCGGCGCATGATCTATCTCCATTCCAAGTGAGTTGATGAGTGCTAGCGAGTGGGGACCGCGAGGCGCAGCGCTTCAGCGGATTTTTCGTCGCGCGATGGCAGGGCGTGGATCATCGCGCCCGCGACCGGCCGGTGAACTGGAACCTGGCGCGGATCGTCGGGTGCGCCGACGCCTCCCGCCAGTTCGCGCGAGCGCACGACGAGGAAATCCAGGAGATGATTGCGCAGCGGATAGTAGTTCGGATGCTTGTGCATTTCCGATCGCACGCGGTCGGTCGGCAGGGTGTTCTCGACGATTTCGGCGATGCGGGCGGACGGGCCATTGGTCATCAGCAGAATGCGGTCGGCGAGCAGCAACGCCTCGTCGATGTCATGGGTGATCATGAATGTCGTCTGCCGCGAGCGCGAGCGGATCGCCACGACCTCGTCCTGCAGCGAACCGCGCGTGAGCGCGTCGAGCGCGCTGAACGGTTCGTCCATCAACATGACTTTGGGCTCGATCGCCAGCGCACGGGCGATGCCAACGCGCTGGCGCATGCCGCCGGACAGCTGCGACGGCTTTTTGAAGCGAGCATCGGCGAGGTGCACGAGATCGAGATAGCGCTCGGCGTGGGCGCGGACCTCGGCGGAACTCCAATCGCGGTGGCGCGAAGAAACCGCCAGTTCGACATTGGCCAGCGCCGACAGCCATGGCATCAGCGCGTGGCCCTGGAAGATGACGGCTCGATCGAGGCTCGGGCCCTGCACCTGTTGGCCATTGACGATGACGACGCCCTCGCTCGGCTCGTCGAGACCGGCAAGAATGTTGAGGATGGTCGACTTGCCGCAACCGGAATGGCCGATGATGCAGACGAACTCGCCCTCGGCGACGTCGAACCAGATTTTTTCGAAAACGGTCAGCGTGCCGCGGCCGCGCGGCTCGGGAAACCGTCGCGCCAGGCCTTCGACCTTGATCAATGCGGGCGGCATGTCGGCCTCATTCGGCGTAAGATACGAGGCGCTGCAGCAGCGCCATGAGCTGGTCGAGCACCATCCCGACCACGCCGATGAACAGGATCGCGTTGATCACGTTGGTGATCGACAGGTTGTTCCATTCGTTCCAGACAAAGTATCCAATGCCGGTTCCGCCAACGAGCATCTCAGCGGCAACGATGACCAGCCACGCGATGCCGATCGAGATGCGCATGCCGGTCAAGATGGTCGGTGCGGCGGCGGGTAGGATGACGCGCCACGCCGTGCGGACGGAGCCGAGTTCGAGCGTCTTCGCGACGTTCAGCCATTCCTTGCGGACGCTGGCGACGCCAAACGCCGTGTTGATCATCATCGGCCACAGCGAGCAGATGAAGATCACGAAAATCGCCGACAGCGACGAATCCTTGATCGTGTAGAGGGCAAGCGGCATCCACGCGAGCGGCGAGATCGGCTTGAGGATTTGTATGAACGGATCGAGCGCCCGGTTCATGAGCGGCGACATGCCGATCAGAAAGCCAAGAGGGATCGCGACGAGCACCGCGAGTCCGTAGCCGATCAGTACGCGCGCGATCGAGTAGGCGAGCTGGATGCCGACGCCTTTGTCATTCGGGCCGTTGTCGTAGAACGGATCACGCAGATGCTTCCACAGCGTCGCGCCGACATCGAGGGGCCCCGGCATCGCGGACTTGCCTTGCGATGCCGTCGCCCCCACCAGTTTGGCGTACTCGGGATCGAGGTTCTGTGCTGTGCCGCCGCCGCTGACGGCGAACTGCCACAGCACCAGAAACACGATGAGGATGAGCGCCGATACCGCGCCCGCCGCCAGCGCTGGAGACGTGCGCGACATGGCGTCAGGTCCTCTTGATCTTGAAGCTCGCGATGTAGTCCTCGGGTTTGTCGGGATCGAACGCCTTGCCCATGACCGAGAACGTCTTGGTGGTCGTGGTGGGTGGCGTCAGGCCGGCTTCCTTCATCAGGCGGGCTGCGTCGGTGGCGAGGAACACCTGCTGAGCAATGCCCTTGTAGTCGATCGCGCCCTTGACCTGCCCCCACCGCTTCATCTGCGTCATGATCCAGATTGCAAAGCTCTCCCAGGGGAAGGGATCGAAGTCGATGCGGTTGGGATCCTTCTTCACGCCGCCGAGGCCGTCGGCATAGGTCCCGGTCAGGATCTGCTCGACCACAGTGACGGGCTGGTTGAGATAGTTCGCGGGCGCGATCGCCTCAGCGATCTGCTTGCGGTTCTCGGCCTTGGTTGCGAACGCCGTCGCCTGGATGATCGCGCGCAGCAAGGCACCGTAGGTATTCGGCATCTGCGTCACGAATTCTTTGCTCGCCGCGAAGGCGCAGCAGGGATGCCCGTCCCAGATCTCCTTCGACAGGATGTGGATGAAGCCGACACCGTCATAGACCGCCCGTTGGTTCACCGGATCCGGGGCAAGGAAGCCATCAATATTGTCAGCGCGCAGGTTGGCGACCATTTCCGGTGGCGGCACCGAGCGGATCTGCACGTCGGCATCGGGATCGATGCCGTGCTCGGCGAGATAGTAGCGGAGCAGGTAATTGTGCATCGAGAAGTCGAAGGGGACGGCGAATTTGAACCCCTTCCAGCTC
The DNA here is from genome assembly GCA_001464855.1 of Rhizobiales bacterium Ga0077530. Lineage (GTDB taxonomy): Bacteria > Pseudomonadota > Alphaproteobacteria > Rhizobiales > Hyphomicrobiaceae. The sequence goes on along the minus strand of LNEA01000608.1, from coordinate 2,989 downwards.
TTCGGATCGCGCTTGTCCTTGTGCTTCATGGCGAGTGTGATCGCCTGGCCGTTGATGTTTTCGACCGCCGGCATCGTGTAGGGGATCGGGTTCGACCCGACGCCCATGGAGATGGCGATCGGCATCGGCGACAGCATGTGCGCTGCGTCGTATTCCTTGTTGATCGTCTTGTCGCGAACGACCGCCCAGCCCGCCGTCTTGATGACGTCGACGTTCAGCCCTTGCTTGGCGTAGAAGCCCATCGGCGCCGCCATGATGATCGGCGTCGCGCAGGTGATGGGAATGAAGCCGACCTTGAGATCGGCCTTCTCGGGCTTGGCGCCTTGCGCCAACGCGTCGCTGACGATGCCGAGTGGGAAGAACTGTGAGACCGCGGCAAGTGCCGTCGAGGCACCGACGGCCTTGAGGAACGCGCGCCGGCCGTTGTCGTCTGGAAACAGCGCGCGCATGACGCCTTGCTCGACGACCCGGGTGATCTGCGCGTCGCCGGAAATCGCGGCGGCATGAGCAGCTTCGCTCTTATGCCTGCCGCATGAGCAGCCGCTGCCGTGAAAACGGACATTCGGGTCGAAGGGGTCGTCGAATACGGCCATGAGATCCTCGCGTCGTTGCAGTCTCGTTAACGACTTAGCAAGCCGTGTGCCATGCGCTGAGGGCCAGGATAACCGCCTGAGATTGCCGGTACTTCAGGCTTCAGCGGATCCAGCGACGGCTGCTACGATTTCTCGTCAATTGCGATTTTTCGTATGCTCGGCGCGAGTTCTCGTAGTCGCGCGAACCAAGGCAGACACTATGCTGGCGCTCAACGACGACATCCTCGGCCTCGCGTTCGAACACGGCGTCGAAGCGCAAATCGTCATCGATCCGCAAACCGACCGGGTCATCGACGCGAACCAGCATGCCGCCGATTTGCTCGGCTGGCCGCGCGACGACCTTCGCGGCACCCGCGCCAGCGATCTCCACCCGGGCCAGCTTCCCGCGCTGATCGTGTTCACTCAGGCCACCACGCTCAAGGGCGCGTACTGGACCCACGCGATCTCGCCGCGTCATGCCGACGGCCACTTACTCAAGCTCGAATATTCCGCCGCCGCCATTCCGCGGCCAGGTGGCCCGTGGCTGCTGATCGCGCTGCGCGATATTGCCGAGCGCCAGCGCCGCCTTGTCACCCAAGAAGCGGATCTCTACATGCGCGCCGGCATGAACGAATGGCAACGCGCCGAGCGCTTCTTCCAGGACATCGAGCGCGAGAACCGCCTCATCCTGCAGGCGGCGGGAGAGGGCATCTACGGCGTCAACACCGAAGGCACCACGACGTTCGTCAATCCCGCCGCGGAACGCCTGCTCGGCTGGACCGCCGCTGAGATCGTGGGGCGCAACATGCACACGACCGTCCATCATAGCCACGCGGACGGCAGCCACTATCCAGGCACCGAGTGCCCGATCTATGCCGCGTTCCGCGACGGCGACGTCCACAAAGTCGACCACGAAGTGTTCTGGCGCAAGGATGGGACCCCCCTCTATGTCGAGTACACCTCGACGCCGATCCGCGAGCGCGGCCGGCTGATCGGCGCCGTCATCGTCTTTCGCGACGTGTCGCTGCGCCGCGAATCGGAGGAGCGGTTACGGACAGCGCTGGCCGAGGTCGATCGCCTGCGCGAGCGACTGGAGCGCGAGAACGAATACCTTCAGGAAGAAATCCGCGTCGAGACGCGTCACCGCGGCATCATCGGGCGCAGCGCGCCGATCCAGCGTGTCCTGCGCCAGATCGAGTTGGTGGCGCAGACGGACGCCACGGTCCTCATCACCGGCGAGTCCGGCACCGGCAAGGAGCTGATCGCGCGCGCGATCCATCAAGCGAGCCGCCGCTCGACCCGGCCGATGATCCGCGTCAATTGCGCTGCCATTCCGCGTGAGCTGTTCGAGAGCGAGTTCTTCGGCCATGTCAAGGGTGCGTTCACCGGCGCCATCCGCGACCGGCCGGGGCGATTCGAGTTGGCCGATGGGGGGACGCTATTCCTCGATGAGGTCGGCGAGATCCCACTGGAGCTGCAGGGCAAGCTCCTTCGCGTGTTGCAGGAGAAGCAATTCGAACGAGTGGGCGAAGAGCGAACCCGCCATGTCGACGTCCGCATCATCGCGGCGACCAATCGCTCATTGAAGGAAGATGTGAAAGCCGGTCGGTTCCGCGAAGATCTGTTCTATCGCCTCGATGTGTTTCCAATCGAATCGGCGCCGTTGCGCGAGCGGCTCGACGATATTCCTTTGCTTGCGCAGCACGCGCTCGACGGCGTCATCGCCAAGCTCAATATTCCGAAGATCAGGCTCACCTCCGCCGACATCGATCGGCTCGAGAGCTATCAATGGCCGGGCAACGTCCGCGAACTCGAGAACGTGATCGAGCGCGCTGCCATCCTCGCGTCGAAGGGGCGCCTGCGCATCAGCTTGCCGCCCCGGCGCGAAGCGATGGCGCGCCTTTGATGACGGAAACCGACCGCAAGCGCCGTGATCGCGACAACATTCTTGGCGCGCTCGCGAGCACGAAGGGTAAGATCTTCGGCGACGACGGCGCGGCGCAGTTGCTCCAGATCCCGCCAACGACGCTGCTGTCGCGGATGAAGTCGCTGGGGTTGAAAAAATAGTCTCTCGATCCGACGATCGCATCGCTTTTTTTCCGTTTCTTCGGGTCGGGGCGAAACGGGAGGTGCGAGAGCGGCTCGATTTCGCCTATGATGCGCTACATCCGCTCAGGTGGGCGCACGAGGCCGAAGCATGCTGAAAGATCGCTACGACAACCCTCTTACGACTTCATCGCTCGCGGCTCGCGATGCGTATGTCCGCGGCGCCGATTCCCTGCTTTCCGCCAATGTCGGCGCTGAAGAGGCGTTCCGCGAGGCCATTGCCGCGGATGAAGGCTTTGCGTTGGCGCACATTTCCCTCGCACGCACATTGCAAATCTATGGTCGCGCCGCCGAGAGCAAAGCGCCGCTGG
>LNEA01000607.1 GCA_001464855.1 Rhizobiales bacterium Ga0077530 | reverse complement strand
CTTCGCCGCCTGACGGAGCCAAGCCACCGGAGCGGCGCGCGCATTCGACGCTCGACCATAGCTCCGAGCCCGCAGGCGATGGCACGTCGCGCGCGCGCTTCCTGATCGTTGGCGCGATTCTCGTGGTGCTCGCGCTCGTCTCGACCAATGTGCTGCGCGTGTGGTCGACGCCATGGCAGACGTCGGCGCGCGTTGAAGCGGAGCGGAAACTTACGGAGCGTCGGGAGGCCGAGCGCAAGGGTGCAGAACGGCAAGAGGCAGCTCGCCGGGAGACCGCCCGCAAGGCGCAGGAGCGCGAAGCGGCAGCCCGGCAGGACGCCGCACGTCGCGCCGCAGAGGAAGCGACGAAGCGTCGTGCCGCCGAGGAGGTCGCCGCCTCGCGCCGAGCCGCTGAAGAGGCCGCGGGACGCCGTGCGGCTGAAGAATCCGCCGCGCGTCGTGCGGCTGCGGAGGAGGCGGCGCGCCGCCGGGCATCGGAGCGCGCCGTCGGCGAGTCCGAAGCAGCGCAACGCAAGTCGGAGGCCGAGGCGAAATCGCGCGAGGCCATCGAGGAAGCACGGCGCAAATTCGAGGAGTTGACGCGCAAGCCCATTGGATCGGCGCCGTCAACGCCGGCCTCTCCGCCACCCGTTGCGTCCGGTCCCAAGGAGCCAGAAGCCCGTCTGCCGACAGCGCTCGAACTGCTCGACAAGCTGCTCAAGGACAAAGGTGGGCGCCCGGCCGCCCCGGCACCGACCGTTGCGCAGCCGCCACCGCCGGCCGAGTTGGAAAACCGGGGCTCTCGAATCGCAACGAGCCGACCCGGCTCCGGCAGGCCAGCTACGCCCGACCTCGCGACGACGTCGTGCCGCACCGATCGATCTCACGTCATCGTCATCACGGCATGCAGCGAGATCATCGAGCAGCATTCCGATTTCGCCGAAGCCTATTTCGTGCGCGGATGGGCGTACAATCAGCGCCGCGATTTTGTCCGCGCCGTCGCCGACCTCAATCGCGCCATCGAACTCAATCCTCGCCATGGACGCAGCTTCGCCCAGCGGGCCTACGCCCATCATGGCCAGCGTGCCTACGATCACGCGGTCGAGGATTACACGAGCGCCATCGAGGTCCTTCCCAACGATGCGCCGCTCTACAACAATCGCGGTCTCTCCCGCATGATGTTGCGTGACTTTGCTCCTGCACTCGCCGACTACAACAAAGCGATCGAGATCAATCCGCGCTATTCACTGGCTTTCTACAATCGCGCTCGCCTGCACAATGCCGACGGGGAGAAACGCGATCGCGCGCTGGAGGATCTCGCGCGCTCGATCGACCTCAATGGAAGCTTCGGGCCGGCCCATCAGCTACGTGCCGAGCTTCGCGTCGCTCTCGGCGACCATCGCTCGGCCAT
>LNEA01000606.1 GCA_001464855.1 Rhizobiales bacterium Ga0077530 | reverse complement strand
TCGGACAAGATCGGCTGCGTGCGCCGGTTCCATCTCGTCGACGGATCGGAGTTGCGCGAGCAATTGCTGACGCTCTCGGACGCCGACATGGCCTTCTCCTATTGCCTGATGGAAACGCCGGTGCCGCTGCTCAACTACGTCGCGCATGTGCGGCTCGCGCCGGTGACGGACGGGGACCGCACCTTCTGGCACTGGCAGTGCCGGTTCGATACCCCGCCGGGCCGCGAGACGGAGTTGCGCGACATGGTGGCGACCAACATCTATCGCGCCGGTTTCCAGGCGGTGCGCGAGCACATGGGGCTCGCCGGCCCTGCGCCGCTGCAACCAGGGGGCATCGCATGATCCAGTCGGTCGAAACGCATGGCACCTTGGCCGAGGCGCAGCGCGCGATGGGCGCCGATGCCATCTTCATGGCTGGTGGCACGCTGGTCATGCGCGACGTCAACGCAGGCGTATCCGCGACGCGACTGGTGCGCAGCACGGACCCGACGCTCACGGACATCCGGCTATCCGGCGATGGCGTCACGATCGGCGCCGGTGTCACCATGGCGACGATCGCGCACCATCGCGAGACGACGTTTTTGGCGCCGGTGGCGCGTGCGGTCGGCGGGCCGCAGATCCGCAACATGGCGACCGTCGGCGGTAACCTGTTTGCACCGCATCCCTATGGCGACTTCGCGGTGGCGCTGCTCGCGCTCGGTGCACGTGTGAATTTCGCCGGCCAGAGCGGCGCGGCACGACCGCTCGCCGATGTCCTACGCGATCGCGGTCGGGTGGGTCTTGTCGCCTCGATCCAGGCGCCGCGACCATTGGCTGCCGCTGACTTCGCTTTCTTGAAAGTGAGTCGGATAAAGCCGAAGGGCGTCTCGGTGCTGTCGATTGCAGCGCTGTTGCCCCGTCAGGGGGGGCGCATTCGCGGCGCGCGCGTGGCGTTCGGCGCGATGGGGTCGATGCCGCTTCAGTCGACCGCTGTCGAGCGCGTGCTTGAAGGGCAGAGCCTCGACACCGCGACGATCGCGCGCGCCGCGCAAATCGCACTCGAAGGGCTCGATCCACCGACCGACGCGCTGGCAAGCGCGTGGTATCGACGCGAGGTCGCGGGCGTGCATCTCAAACGTCTGCTCGAACGGATGGCGCGCGGCTGATGGCAAAGACACCCATCGTTTTCACTCTCAACGGATCTGAGCGGGCATCGTTCGCCGAGCCCGGCCAGAACCTGTTGGAATTCCTGCGCCGCGGCGTCGGTGACCTCAGCCCGAAATATGGCTGTGGCCAGGGCACGTGTGGCGCGTGCACGGTTTCGATCGACGGCGTGACGCATCTCGCCTGCCTGACGCTCGCGGAGAGTGTCGCGGGCCGCCGTGTCGATACAGCCGCAGGACTCGCAACCGGCGCCACGCTGCACGCACTGCAGGAATCGTTCATGGAGAATTTCGCCGCTCAGTGCGGCTACTGCACGCCGGGGATGCTGGTCTCGGCAAAGGCGCTGCTCGATCGAAATCCATCGCCATCGCGCGAGGATGTGGTCGAGGCGATCTCGGGCAATATCTGCCGCTGTACGGGCTACGAGCCGATCATTGAGTCCGTGCTGGCGGCGGCGAGGGGGAGGGCGCGGACATGATGGAATTTCGCAAGGAATTCTTCGCCAACGAACGCGACGACAACCTGAATGAAATCGGCAAGCCCACGCGGCGCCAGGACATCCTCGGCCATGTGACGGGGCGTTCTCCGTACTTCGACGATCACCTGTTCGACGGCCTGCTTCACATTCGCTGTGTTCGCAGTCCGCACCACCATGCCCGCATCCGCCGTATCGATACGGCCGAAGCGGAGAAAATGCCCGGCGTCGTGCGCGTGCTGGTCGGTCGCGATGTGCCGCGCAACCTTAACACGCTGCTGAGCCTTCTCGATTTCGGCATCGACGACGAGCCTCTGCTCGCCGAAAGCAAGGTCGCCTACAAGGGTGAACCTGTCGCCGCCGTTATAGCTGAAACGGAAGCGCAGGCGCGCGCGGCCGTGGCGCGGGTTCGCGTCGACTGGGATGTGCGCCCGCATGTGCTCGACGTCGAAGAGGCGATCAAGCCGGGCGCGCCGGTCGTCTGTGAGGTCTATCCCACCAACAAGTTCATCTATCACGGCAAGTACGACCATCAGAAACTGCGCTACGGCGATGTCGAGGCGGCGTTCGCGCGCGCCGACCATATCGTCGAGGGCCGCTATCAGATGTCGCCGATCGAGCAGGCGCCGATCGAGACCTGCGGTGCCATCGCAGCGCCCGAGGTCAACGAACGCTTCGTCTGCTACACCTCGACGCAAGCACTGTTCTTCTCGCTCGGCACGGCGGCGAAGATGCTGACAATGCCGTCGAACCGGCTGCATTTTGTCGGCGGCACAGTGGGCGGTGGCTTCGGCGGCAAGGTCGACAGCCTGCACGAGCCGATCGCGATCCTCGGTGCGGTACTGACAGGCCGGCCGTGCAAGTTCGCCTGGGACCGCGAGGAAGAGATGCAGGTCGGCGCGCCGCGTGGGGCGGAGCGCTGGTACATCAAGGACGGCGTCGCGCGAGACGGCCGCATCCTCGCGCGTAAATTCACCGGCTACTTCGACAGCGGCGCCTACACGCGGTTGTCATCCTCCGGGCCCCTACACGATCCCGAACGTCTACGCCGATGTCTACTGCGTCTACACTAACCGGACGCCGGCGACGGCCATGCGTGGGTTCGGTATCACCGGCGTCGACTTCGCGATCGAAGCGCACATGGACAAGGTGGCGGAGGCGGTCGGCATGAATCCGATCGATCTGCGCATCCTCAACTCGTACCGCGACGGCGACATGAAGGCGCATCGCCGCGAGGCCAAAAATTGCGCGCTGATCGAGTGCTGCCAGGTCGTGGCTGAGAAGGCGGGCATCGCGCTGCAGCCGGCATCGCGTGCGGCCTCATCGCTGCGCGATGGTGGCGGTGAGCGGGCGCGGCTGCCGGCGCATACAGCGCTCGATCAGCACGGGACGGTCACCGGTATCGATACCGGCGGCTACGCGCGCAAGGGCGGCAGTTCTGCGCCGGCCCAATCGATGCCGGGGTATTCGATGCCGGGCGCGGCAAGTGCGGCTCGCACGCCCGTTCGGCCCGCTGCGCCTGCTCCGTCTCCTGCCGCGCCGCAGTCGACGTCGACACCACCTCAGCCGCCAGCGCCGAACACTCCGACCGATCGCCCGCGCCAAGGCGCCATGCGGTTCTCATCAATTTCCGGCTTGAGGAGGCGCTGATGGGCCTGCACCGCGGTCGCGGCTTTGCGGCAATCAACTATCCAATCGGCATGAACCTCGGAGGCGACCCGTCACAGGCGCTCGTGCATTCGAATCCCGACGGCAAGTTCACCGTCGCGCTGTCGTCGATCGATCTCGGCCAGGGCATGAAGTCGGTTACGCGGCAGATTGCCGCCGAGACGCTCGGGATTCCCGTCGCCGACGTCTACGTTGATACTGCTGACAGCGATACCGGCCCGCACTGCATGGGCTCATTCGCGTCGCGCGGCACGCACCGCGTCGGCAATGCGGTCATCCAGGCGGCACAGGAAGCGCGCGCCGTGATGCTCGAAGCCGCTGCCGAAGAGTTGGAGGTCGACTCCGCCGACCTCGTCACCGATGGTCGCGGCAACATTCACGTCAATGGCGCGCCGTCGAAGTCGATCACCACCATGGCCGCGTGCCAAGCCGCGCAGTTCAAGCAGGGCCGCACGGTTTCGGGGCGCGGCATCTTCCTTATTCCGCTCTCGGAAGTCGATCCGGATACGGGTGAGATGACGCCGGTATCGTGCTTTGCCCATGCGGCCCTCATCGTCGAGATCGAGGTCGACGATGAGACCGGCGAGGTCACCGTCCGCGACATGAAATCGGCGTACGAACTCGGCCGCGCGCTCAATCCGAAGCTCGTCGAGCAGCAGCTCGTCGGCGGCGCCTGGATGGGCATGAGTCACGCGCTGTGGGAGACGACCGAGCCGTATTATCCCGACCGTAGCCACGGCCCCGTCGACTTCAATCACTACCTGATGCCGGGGCCTGGCGACATTGCTCCGCATCACATCTCAGTGCTGGAGCGCCCGGCGCCGGATGGTCCATTCGGCGGCAAGGGGCCGGGCGAGATGTGCGCGAACCCGGTACTGCCGGCGGTGGCGAATGCCGTTTACGACGCGGTCGGCGTGCGCATCGACGATCTGCCGATCACGCCGGAGAAGATCCTGCGCGGCATCCGCGCCAATGGTGGCGCCAGGCCGCGCAACAAGCTGGCGGGAGGCGCGCGCTAGACCATGCCCGTGCGCCGCTCCATCCTTGGCATCGATGGTCCGCAGCCGCTCGCGCGATCGCTGCGCGACGCGCAGTACATTGCCGACGAGGGTCTCGCCACGGCGGCCTATCTGGCGCTGGCATTGGGAAAACCGCTGCTTCTAGAGGGATCGCCCGGCGTCGGCAAGACGGAGGCAGCCAAGGCGATCGCGTCTGTGCTGGGACGGGAACTGGTGCGGCTCCAGTGCTATGAGGGGATCGACGCGTCGACCGCGATGTACGAGTGGAATTTCCCGCGCCAGATGCTGGCGATCCGGCAAGCGGGCACCGACTACGTCAATCTCTACGCCGACGAGTATCTGGTGGCGCGGCCGATGCTGCTGGCGCTGCAGACGCCGCGTGATCGCATCCTGCTGATCGACGAACTCGACCGTTCCGACCACGAGTTCGAGGCGTTTCTGCTCGAGTTCCTGTCCGATTTCTCGATCTCGATTCCGGAGCGCGGCACGATCCGCGCAAGCGAACCGCCAGTCGTGGTCATCACGTCGAACCGGACGCGCGAGTTGCACGAAGCGTTGCGGCGCCGCTGCGTCTATCATTGGATCGGGTATCCGGATCCCGCGCTCGAAGCCGAGATCGTGATGATGCGGTCGAGCGTGGTCGCGCGCGAAACCGCGCATCGTGTCGTCGCGGCGGTCGGTCGGCTACGTGCTGAACCGCTTGCCAAGCCGCCGGGCGTCGCCGAAACCGTCGAGTGGGCGGAGGCCGCGACAATCCTCAACGAGCAGGGCGTGCCATGGCCGCGCGCGTTCGCCCGCGCGATTGGCGTGGTATTGAAGGATCAGGACGACCTCACCTATGTGGCGCCGAATATCGATCGGCTGATCATGGGGAGCGCCGCATGACGTTGCCGCGCCCGCTCGCTCCATTTCTGAGTTTCGCGCAGGTGTTGCGCGCGGCCGGGCATCTGGCGGCGCCGGAGCAGACGCAATCGTTCATCGCTGCAGTCGGTCTTATCGGTCCCAAAAGCCTGATGGATATTCGTCGTGCCGCGCACGCCACGTTTGGGCCGCCGCCGGAGCGGCGCGAGGAGTTCGATGCGCTGTTCGACGACGTTTTCCTCGGTCGCGTCCTGACCGCGCCGGCGCTTGGCGAACCAGAGGACATGCCGAACGCCTTCGATGCCGGGGCGTTCGAGCCGATTTTCGCGCCGGAAGATGAAGAACCGTCGGGATCGGATGCATCGGTCGCCGAGCGGCTGTTCGCGCGCCGCTTCATCGATGACGAGGCTGCGGCGCTGCGGGCATTTGCCCGGAGCCTGCAAAGTGCGTTGCCGCGTCGACGCGCGCGCCGAATGACGCGCGGCAAAGGTCGCACGGTCGATCCGCGTCGCACATTCCGGCACATGATGCGACGCGACGGCGAGGTCGCCCGCCTCATGCGCCGGACGCGAAAGCAGCGCCAACGCCGCGTGCTGCTGCTCATCGACATCTCCGGCTCAATGAAATCCGGAACTGCGGGGGCGCTGCGATTGGCGCACGCGCTCGTCCATGCGGGCGAGGAGGTCGAGGTCTTCACGATCGGTACGCGGTTGACGCGTGTCACGCGCGCGCTCGCGCGGCGCAATCGCGAGCAGGCGTTGGAACTCGCGTCGGGCCTCGTCGCGGACTGGGACGGCGGCACGCGTCTCGGCGATGCGCTGCAGGTGTTCCTGTCGGTGCCGCGCTTTGCAGGCTTTGCGCGCGGCGCATTCGCGATCATTCTTTCCGACGGACTGGAGCGCGGTGGTCCCGAGGCGCTGACGCAGGCGATGGCGCGCCTCGACGGGCTCGCGTGGTCCGTCTTGTGGCTGACGCCGCTCGCCGCCGACGCGCAGTTCCTGCCGCGAACCGAAGCGCTGCGCGCAATTGCGCCGATGATCGACCGGCTCGGTAATGGCAGTAGCCCGCAGGCCGTCGCTCGCGAGATCCTCCACTTCGCGAAGGGAGGTCGTCGATGAGGACGATCGACTCGCACTTCCACATCTGGCGTCAGGTCGATCTCGCGTGGCTGGTTGGTCCGATGCAGCCGCGCATCTTCGGCCCCTACGAAGCGATCCGCCGTGACTACCCGATGGCCGAGTATCGCAGCGAAGCGGCAGCAGCGGGTGTGGAGAAGGCCGTTTATGTGCAGGCCAACTGGCCGGTCGACAAGGCTGAAGCGGAAGTTGCCTGGGTCGAGACGGTGGCGCATGAAACCGGCTGGCCGCACGCGATCGTCGGATATGCCGACATGACCGTCGCCGACGTCCGGCCGGCACTCGACCGCCTCGCGCGCTATCCGCGGGTGCGCGGCGTTCGCCAGCAGTTTCATTGGCACGAGAACGAACTCTATCGGTTCGCCGCCGATCCCGATTTGTGCCTCAGGCGTGCAGTGCAAATCAACGTCGCGCGATTGGCCGACTATGGTTGGTCGTTCGATCTGCAGGTGTTTGCCGGTCAGATGCCGGGTGCCGCCGAACTCGCGCGCGCGTGTCCGAATGTCCCCTTCGTGCTCCAGCATGCGGGAATGTTGACTGATACGACGCCGGCCGCCTGGGCGCACTGGCGCGAAAATCTTGCGATCCTGGCAAACGAACCCAACGTCTATGCCAAGCTTTCCGGCTTCGGCACCTTCATCCATCGTAACGACGAAGGCCATATCGAGCGACTGATCCGCGAGACGGTGTCGGTGTTCGGGCCACGGCGCTGCCTGTGGGGCTCGAACTTTCCCATCGAAAAGCTCTGGATTGACTACGCGAGCCTGATCGCCGCGCATCGGCGGGGCGTCGGCGAGCTTGATCCGGGCCTCGGTCGCGACACCGAGGCTGCGGCGCGCGCGATTTTTCACGAAACAGCGAGCCGGGTGTACCGGCTGTGAGACAGGGAGCCTGACGGATGGCGTTGGAAATCAAGGTGCTCGACTTTGGCGATATCGAACTCGAATCGAGCTTCCTCGTGCTCGGTCGCGGTTGCGGGCGGACCAAGCGCGTGCCGGTGTACGGCTTCCTGATTCTCGGAGGGCAGTATCCGATCGTCGTCGATACCGGCTATCGCGACAACGCGATCATGGAAACGCTCGGGATGCGCGGACTGCAGCACCACGAGAACATGATCGAGAACCAGCTTGCCCGCCATGGCGTCAAGGTCGGCGACGTCCGCTATGTGTGCCATACGCACGCGCATATCGATCACGCCGGCAAGGATGATCATTTCCCGATGAACACCACCGTCGTCATGAATCGGCGGGAGCTCGAGTGTTCCGTGTCGGGCCTGATGCACCCGCAATATCCAAAACCGGACATCCAGCATCTGATCGAGCGACTGCACACGCGTCACGCGCTGCGGCTGGAAGATCTGGAACTCTCGGGCCCGATCGAGCTGATCCCGGGCGTCGTGATGGAGGCGGCCAACGCCCACACCGAAGGATCGATGAACATTCACGTCGATACGGCGGAAGGGCTCGCGACCATCTGTGGTGATGTCATCTACGATTTTCAGGATCAGATCATCGAGCCGTACCACGTCATCTACTCGCACGAAGTGCAGGTCACGGGCAATCACTCGGGCACAAAGCGGTCGGAGAAAGCTGCCGTCAAGAAGCTGCTCAACTCGTCGAAATTCCTGCTGCCGGTGCACGACAAGCCGGCGAAGGTCGAGCGTGGCCAGATCGTGGGTCGGATGGACATGGCCGTCCCCGGTCCGATCAGCCAGACCGTCCAACGGCGCGACTGGTTTCCAGTCTGATTGCTCCGCAACGGCGGATCTGTAGGTCGCGGCAAACAAAAAACTGCTTTTGGGAGGTTGCAGCCATGGCTCATGATGCGCTCGATCCCGCGTTCCGGCGTCTGATCGACGAGCACGCGCCGGTGCGCCAAGTCGGCAGCGGGTTCACGTTCACCGAGGGACCGATCTGGCATCCGGTCGATCAGTACCTGCTGTTCTCGGACATGCCGGCCGATGTGCGCCGTCGCCTCGACCGCAGCGGCACCCGTGAAGTGCTGCGACCATCGAACAAAGCCAACGGACTCACTTACGACGCCGATCTCAACCTGATTGCCTGCGAGCATGCGACGTCCAGTGTCGCTCGCTTCCGGCCGGACGGGACGCGTGAGGTGCTTGCCAGCCATTTCGAGGGGCGCGAGCTCAACAGCCCGAACGATCTGTGCGTCCATTCGAGCGGCGCCATCTATTTCTCCGACCCCTGGTACGGCCGGATGCCGCACTACGGTGTCGAGCGCCCGCGCGATCTCGGCTGGCAGGGCGTGTTCCGTCTCGCACCGGGCAGTCGCGAGCCGAAGCTGCTGGTCGACCGCTACATGTTCTCTCAGCCCAATGGGCTGTGCTTCTGCCCCGATGAATCCAAGCTCTACGTCAATGATACCGAACAGGCCAACATCCGCGTCTTCGATGTCCGCGCCGATGGCACGCTGGCGAACGCGCGCGTGTT
>LNEA01000605.1 GCA_001464855.1 Rhizobiales bacterium Ga0077530 | reverse complement strand
CAAAGGCGACGGCTGCTTCGGCCTCAACGGCGTCGTCCAATAGCGCTGACGCGTCGGGTGACATCACGCTCGACGCGTCGCGCTGTGCCCTCATCATTCAGGACATGCAAAACGACGTGGTGATGGAGGGTGGTGCCTTTGCAAGTTCCGGGTCGCCGATCCACTGCCGCGAGCAGAATGCGATCGCCAACGTCCGGCGCCTTGCCGAGCATTGCCGGCGTCGCGGCGTGCCGATCATTCACGTCTGGTTCTCGCGGCGGCCGGATGGTCGCGATCTCACGCTCAACGCGCCGCTGTTCGAGGGTACCGCCGATGCCAATGCGATGGTCGAAGGCACATGGGGTGCTGAACCGGTGCCAGGGCTCGAGGCCCAGCCGGGTGATCACATCATCCGCAAGACCCGCATGAGCGCCTGGGAGGGCACGAACCTCGAGACCATCCTGCGCGCCGAGGGCCGCGACATCATCATTGAGACAGGCGCCTGGACGAACATGTCCGTCGAGCACACCGCGCGCACCGGCGCCGACAAGGGCTACGTAATGATCATCCCGGAGGACGGGTGCTCGACCATGAATGCCGACTGGCATCGCGCATCGATCGAGTATGCGATGACGAACGTCGCGCTGGTGACGAAGGTCGATGCGGTGATCGCGGGATTGAACTGAAGCGGCGCACGCTGCGCCATCATTGAGCTTGCAGGCCACATGGATGGGGCCGGACGCCGGTTCCCTCTGCCGCGGCCCCCGGACACCATCGTCATGGCGGGAGCGGATCCGGGGGGCACCGCTCCCGCTCCACGGACCTTCAGCGACAAGGGATGCCGAAAGTCCGCGAATTCAACACGGGTTGAATTGTCAGGGGAGTAGCTACGGGCGGCCGCCGGCGAAGTTTCACGGCGCGGCGTTTTTTTACTCACTCCGGCGCCGATGCGCGGGTCTATGCAACAAGAGATTGGGGCTGGCGGTTTATGCGGGCGCGACCCAGGGCGCGGGAACGATGAAGCGCGAGCCGACGGTGTTGAAACCGTTGTGCGGGCTGGTCAGCGCGGCAATGCGCAGAGCGCGCAGGAACTGTCCGGCAAGCGTCCGATTCCAGAACCAGAAATTCACCTGTGCGCTCGACGGTTGTGGTCCGGCGGCCTGTACGGCCTCGCCGTAGAGCGCTTTGATATCGTCGGCTACGACGCGCAGGAGAAGCGCCGGCGACAATCCCTCAACGCTCGACGCCGGTATTTCGCCTGCGAGGAACGGCGCTGCGTACGGCGCCCACCGCTCCGGCGGCAACTGCGATAGGCCGACCGTCGTGCGCGCGAACCGGCGTTGCGCAGCTTCCCAATGCGGGTGCGCCAGCTTCAGTTCGGCAGAGAGCGCCGCAACCCAGCCGGCAACGTCGTCCGGCAGGCTCGATGGCAGAGCCGGCAGGTCAAGGCGTGGCGCCCAGCCGGGGGTGTCTGTCATGCTCGGGGCGTCGTCGGGGAAATCGATAAGCAGGACGGGGCCGTCACGGCGTTCGAGTAGGCCAAGTGCCGCCGACAGCACTCGGCGCTGGAAGGCGGGATCTTCAGGCTCCCCGAGCGGGCGACCGAGTGGGAACGGTACCCAGAGACTGCGTGGCGATTTCGTGATTTCGAGGTGCGGGCGCACGAGCCCGATCACCACCGTCGCAACGCCCCTGGTCTCGATCATATGGCCTAGCGCGCTCACGGCGCGCGTGCAGAATGGTCAGACAGGGCACAGCAGGACGGCGTCGACCTCCTGCTGCTTCAGAAGCCCGACTATGCCGTCCGCGGTCTCCGCCATCGTCGCCGGGTCCGTCGAGCCCATCACCGAGTAGTGCGTATCGGCAACGGAGCCGATGGTGCCGTCAGCCGCGAGTTCACGCAGCCGATCGATCGGGTAGGCGATGTTGATGTCCCGCTGAAAACCGAAACGATCAAAGTTGATCGAGATATGGCTCATCAGCATGCCGGCGGGCGCCAGCGACGAAGGCAATTTGCGGAATTCGGCGGTGCCCGCTGGAAATGGCATCGCACCGCGCTCGATCAGCGCAGCGCTGGTCAAGATGGCGATCCGGCATTCCGAAAGTGGTCTAGGCACGACCCAGGGCGTGCCCGGAAGTTCCGGACAGGCGAGACCGAGGACAACGTCACGCGTCGGCTGCGGAATATCTTCGATGCGCGCCATTGGCAGCCTTTGTTGTTTTTCTCGGCGCCCAGGCCGTCAGTGGACAATGCGGCATCCAGCATCACTTCGCAACGTGGGGCACGAGAACGTGATCATGCCCGCGCTGTCGGTCGCGCCGATACCTCCGCCCACCATCGTCCGAGATTTTTCAGTTCGTCGGGGATCGGCATACCCGTGCCCTTGCCGAGCAGCAGTGCGCATTGAGCGGTGATATCGGCGACGGTGTAGCGCGAGCCCGCGAGATAGGTCCGCGTCGCCAGTTCGCGATCGAACCAGGCCATGGTGTCGCGCGCTTTGCGTTGTGCCTGTGCGCCGAAGTCAGGGAGTTGTTCGAGTCGGCCCTTCCAGAAGGGGCTCAAATGGCGAAACTGGTCGGAAAGCGGTCGCATGAGTTCCATTTCGGCGCGCCTGTTCCACATCTCGACTTGCGCCTGCTCGAGAGCGCCCTGTCCAAACAGATTGGGCTCCGGATGGAGCGCGTCGAAGTAGCGACAGATGGCCATGGACTCGGTCAGGATCGTGCCGTCATCGAGTTCCAGAACAGGCATGGTGCCCAGCGGATTGAGCGCCAGAAACTCAGGCGTGTGGTTCTCGCCCTTCATCATATCGATGCTGGCGACTGGAACCGTGACCCCCTTCTCGGCCAGGAAGATGCGGACCCGTCGCGGATTCATGCCGGCCTTGAGATCATAAAGTTTCATTGCTGTCGCGCTTCCTGCTGAGTGTGTCGATGCAGTTTCATTTCAATGCCTCCGCCAGGATCGCCGTGACTTCGGCGATCGCAGCGGCGCGCGCCTTGGGGTCTGTGCCCTGGTGAGCCACGCCGGAGCCGTTGGCTGTGTAGGCGAGGCCGCGACGGACGCGGATCGGTGAATCGAGAGCATCGAAGCCGTGATAGGCGCCCTCATATTCGACGTAGCGCACGCCTTGCGCGCGCGCGAGTTCGCGGCAGGGCTCGGCAGGCGTCCAGTCGTCGGCCGCCCCCATGAGTATGTTGAGCGGAAGTCGCGTCGCCCATTCGCCGCCTTCTTTTTTGGCGCGTGCCATCGGCGCTCGGCAACCTGGATAAAACGCGATGGCCGTGCGGAAGTCGGGTGTCGGGGCCGGTCCACCGTCTTGGATGGCGTAGAGGACCGTGCTGCCGCCATTGGACCATCCGACCAACGCGATTCTCTTCACGTCGATGTCCGGCTGACTTGCCAGCCAACGGGCGGCCGCCTGCGCGTCGCGCGCCCGCTGGCGCGGGAAAACGGTACGCTCGCGGTTCTGGCATTGGGGCCCGAGCCCGCGTGAGCCGAAGCTGTCCGGCCAGAGCACAGCGTAGCCAGCGGCCAGCCAACGGTCGGTCCAGTCACTCGTACGGGTCAACGGCCGTCCGTCTGGTCGCGTGCTGCCGCCGCAGCCATGGAGCGCGATGATCGCGGGGATGGGGGCCTTGGTTCCGCTTGGCCGAAACCATTCGGCTTGGAGCGTCTCAGGACCCTGTTTGGGACCCGCGAACGTGACGTGCTCGCCCGCGTCGGCCCGTGCCGGCACGCCGAGGACTGCCGCCAGTGCAGCGCACAGGAATGCTCGTCGCCAATTCATGTTCGCAGCCCCGCGCCGATCGGTGGTTGACGTGTGTGTGGACTTGCGGCCGAAGGTACGCCCTCGGCAGATCGGTGTCGACGCCCCGGCGCCGCGTGGCGGGCGATTGCAATAGCAGACCTGCGATCGTGCACTAGCGTGGTCGGCACACGACGTGCGAAGTTCCCGTCAACGAAATAAACTCAACGCACTGTATCGGGAGGCGGTTGGCGCCATGGATCGCATCGAATTCCACGTGAATGGCAAGCGGGTTGGCGTTGCCGTCGATCCCGATACGCCGCTCCTGTACGTGCTCCGCAATGACCTCGGCCTCAAGGGTACGCGCGCGGGGTGCGTGGAGGGCCAATGCATGAGCTGCACTGTGCTGATCGACGGCCGGGCGGTGACGGCGTGCATGGAGCCGGTGAGTGCGGTCGCTGGCCGGAAGATCGAAACCGTTGAGTCACTGGTTGATGGTGGAACGCGGCATCCCCTGGTCGAAAGTTTCATCAAGGAGCAGGCCGGCCAGTGCGGCTACTGTCTCGCCGGGATACTGATGCGGGCTAAAGCGCTGATGGCCGCGAAGCCGTCTCCGACCCGCGACGATATCGTGACCGCGCTCGACGGGCATCTCTGTCGATGCGGCGCGCACGCCCGCATGATCCGCGCGATCGAGCAGGCAGCCAGCGTGGGGAGCGTCGCGCCATGACCGCAATCGCATCGTCTCCCAGCCTCACCGACAATCCCAATTGCCGCGACTGGATCGACATCGCGCGCGACGAGACGGTCGTCCTCAAATCCGGCAAGGTCGAAATCGGCCAGGGCATCGCGACGGCGCTCATTCAGATCGCCGCCGACGAACTCGATGTTGCGCCGGATCGTGTCAGATTGATTTCCGGCCATACAGCGCTCGGACCGCTCGAGGCCGGCACGTCAAGCAGCCTCTCGGTCGAGACGGGCGGCCGCGCCGTGCGCCTTGCGGCGTCGGCTGTGCGCGCGCTTCTCCTTGCAGAGGCGGCGAAGCTACTGCAGGCGCCGGCGGAAGCGCTCAGCGTCGAGGATGGCCGCATCGTTGTCAGCGGTCGCGCGACGGATCTGACGTACTGGTCACTTGCGCCGGCAGTCGACCTCGCGGCGCCCGTCATGGACCACGCGCGGCCGAAAGCGCCGTCGGAGCGTCGTCTCGTCGGCACGTCCATGCCGCGCGTCGATCTCGCGGCTAAGGCGGCGGGTGCCGGCTTCATCCACGATATCGAGCTCGAGGGAATGCTGCATGGCCGCGTCCTCGATCCGCCGGCGCGCGATCGCCGTCTTGTGACGTTCGATGAAGACGCGCTGCGGCGCTCGTTCCCGGGTGTGCAACTGGTGCGCGATGGCTCATTCGTTGGCGTCATTGCGGAGCGTGAAGAAGTAGCGGTGCGCGCCATCGCAGCGGCGCAACGGCTGGCGACTTGGACGGCCGGCGCGCCGGTCCCGGCCGATTTGCGTGCGGCCATCGCGGTCGATTCATCGACGCCCGAAGAGATCGTCGTCAAAGGGGATGTTGACGCCGCCGAGGGGCGCCGCATTGCAACGGAGGTCGAGCGGCCCTACATCGCGCATGCGTCCGTCGCGCCGTCGTGCGCCATTGCGGCCTGGCGCGACGGGGCGCTGGAGGTCTACTCGCACAGCCAAGGCGTGCACGATTTGCGCACGGCGCTGGCGATGGTGCTGGGCGTCGAGTCGGCAAAAGTCGTCGTGATCCACGCGCCGGGTGCCGGCACCTACGGGCACAGCGGCCAGGACGACGTGGCGTACGAGGCGGCACTGCTTGCGCGCGCGATGCCGGGTCGGCCCGTGCGCCTGCTGTGGTCGCGGTTCGCCGATTTTTCTCTCGCGCCGACCGGTCCAGGCATGATCGTCAACGCGGAGGCCAAGGTTGGCTCGGATGGTCGGATCGCATCGATGCGCATTCAATCGGTATGTCAATCGCAGGTTTTTCGGCCCGGTCGCGGCGGCACCGCCAACCTGATCGCCGCCGAACGCCTCACCGATCCATTTCCAAAAGGAGTGCCGGTGGATCCGCCGCTGGCGCGCGGTGGCGGCGGTGAACGCAACGCCATCCCGCTCTATGCAATTCCCAACATCCACGTCTCGAAGCGCATCCTGCGGGATCTTCCCTATCGCACCTCAGCGCTGCGTGCGCTTGGCGGCTACACGAACGTATTCGCGCTCGAGACGCTGATGGACGATATCGCCGCGGAGATCGGCGTCGATCCCGTCGCGCTGAGGATCGCAAACCTAGAGGACAAGCGCGCCGCCGCGGTGGTGCAGAAAGCCGCCGACATGGCGGGATGGCCAGGACCGCGCGTGCCGGGCACCGGCTTCGGCATCGGCTTCTGCCAGTACAAGAACCGCAGCGCCTACTGCGCGGTCGTCGCGCGCGTGGTGTGTGACGAGCGCGTTCGCCTGACGCATGCTTGGGCCGCGGTCGATGCCGGGGAAGCAATCAATCCGGACGGCATCATCAACCAGATCGAGGGCGGTATCATCCAATCCGCGAGCTGGACGCTGAAGGAACGCGTGGCGCTGGATGGCGATGCGATCGCCACCCGCGACTGGGAAGGCTATCCGATCCTGCGCTTCAGCGAAGTGCCCGAGGTCGAGGTCGCCGTGATCGCGCGTCCGGAGGCGCCGCCGCTCGGTGTCGGCGAGGCCGCGACAGGCCCAACTGCTGCGGCGATCGGCAACGCGGTGCGCGCGGCGCTCGGGGTCCGCGTGCGCGCGCTCCCCATTACGCGGGACGCGATCGTCGCGGCAATGGGCTGAGGCGCACGCTCAAGCAGAGCCGGGCAGCCAGCGGCGCGGCGTCTCGTGCTTGTCGTCATAGGCGGCCTCGAAGATCGGGGACGCCAGGATAGCCTGCACGCGCAGTGTTCCCGTTCCGATATTGCTGAAGCCATGCTTGCGGCCCGCCGGAATGAGTGCCGACTGACCCGCGGTCAGGTGACGGCGCTCATCATCGACCCATACCTCGGCCTCACCTTCGAGGACGGTCAAAATCTCCTCGACCGCGTGCAGGTGTGCCGGCGCGCCGAGACCCGGATCGCACCACTGCTCGAACACGGCGAGCTGGGACGAGCCGATCGCGGAAGACGCAATCATGCGCGTCATCACGCCAGGCCGCCACTCATCCTTCGGCTGGCTTGCGTGGTCGATGACGGTCAACGACATGACGTGGCTCCATCGTAGGTTCGTCGGCGGGATCGAGCCAAGCGTCACACTCTGATCGCGATTTGGCAACCGGCTCGCGTCCACGGCTATCTTGTTGTGGGAGGTGACGGCGTGCAAAGCTCAGCGGAACAAGCAGTGGGAGTATTTGCCATGCGTGTCGTCGCACTCGAAGAGCATTTTACCGTTCCGGCACTCGTCAAGCGGATCGATCCAGCGGCGATCGCGAGGCGCGGCTTTCGTCAACGACGCGATCCGACGAGCGGACCGAAGCCGCTCGAACTGGCGCCGGAAATCGGCGAGCAGCGGCTGCGCCTGATGGATGAGGCCGGGATTACCGTGCAGGTGCTCTCAAACACGGGGCCCGGTCCCGATCTCGTGCCCGGCGCCGAGGGTGTCGCGATCGCGCGCGAAATGAACGACCATCTGGCGGCGGCGATCGCGCGTCATCCCGATCGCTTCGCCGGCTTCGCGGTGCTACCTATGCAATCGCCGGACGCCGCCGCGGTGGAGTTCAGACGCGCGGTCAAAGACCTCGGATTCGTCGGCGCGCTCATCAATGGCTCGACCGAGGGCCGCTTCCTCGACCATCCGAGCTACGACGGTTTGCTCGCGACAGCGGTCGACCTCGATGTGCCGATCTATATCCATCCCCATCTCGCGCCGGAAGCCGTGCGGCAGGCGTATTTCTCCGATCTCGAGCCGGGCGCCAGCCGGGTGCTTGAGGCGGCGGGCTGGGGGTGGCATTCGGAGACGGCGATCCACGTCCTCCGTCTCGTGCTCGCCGGCGCGCTCGACCGACATCCCAAGCTGCGGTTGATCATCGGCCACATGGGCGAGATGCTGCCGATGATGCTCGCCCGCGCCGACGAGGTCTTTTCACTCGATATCGGGCATCTGAATCGCCCGATCAGTCAGGCCATTCTCGATCAGGTCTGGCTGACGACGAGCGGCATTTTCACCGAGCCGCCATTTCTAGCGGCGCAGATGACGTTCGGCATCGATCGCATCATGTTCTCGGTCGACTATCCCTACGCCGCCAATGCAAAGGGTCGCGCTTTCCTTGACCGCTTGGTGCTGGCCCCTGCCGACATGGCGAAGCTGACGCACGGCAACGCCGATGCGCTGTTGAAGTTGAAGGCGGGGAAATAGAAACGCCCCGCCCGTTGCGGGGCGGAGCGTTCGAAGGACACCAGACGTCCCGTCAGTCGGCGGCGAAGCAGTAGAACAATCCGGCGCCGCCGGTGCTCTTCAGGCCGTCCTGACTGCAGTTGCGCGAGCCGTGCGACGAGTTCCATGACTTCATATGGCGCGAGTCCTTGAGGCCGATGCGGTCGTGATGGCCGACAATCGCAGAGCCTTCACCATTCTTCGTCCAGTTGCCGCAGGTCGTGTCCCCGCCCGCCGTCGAGAACATGCCGTCCGGATCGGAGCCCGTCAGCATGTCATGCATGTTGACGCTGTCGCCGCGGCCGCTGACGACCTCACCCTTCTCGGTAAGCGCCGACTGCTTGGTGAGCTTGTTCGATGCCGAGTGGAGGTTTTCGACGCTCGAGGCGATCACCTCGCCCTTGGCATTCTGCCATGGACCCTTGCCGATGCGGTCGCGCGCATTGACGCCGGCGTCGCCGCCCGGTGCGGTCGTGCTGAGATAGGCGCGCCAGTTGGTCTTGGTCGCGCCGGCTGCCTTGGCGAGTGCTTGGCAATGCGCGTCGGCGCCGTCGAGACCGCCGAGATTGGCTCCGTCACCCTTGCCGACGCTGGTGACAAAGAAGGTCATGCCCGCCTGCTGTGCGTGAACTGCCGCAGTCAGTCCGAGGCCGATAATGGTCGATGCAGCCCAAAGCCGAACGATTGTCCGTTTCATTCAGATAACCTCCCCGATCCAGATTTTCCGGCGAACGTCCGCCGCCGTGACAGTCTGTATCTAGCACGGCGTACAAACGTTGGATTGGAGGCGGTTGATCTCTTTTCCGTGAGCGGCACGAACGCGCGGCGACGATCGGGCGCGGGTTGACATCGCGCTTCATAACTTTACAGCCTACAGTGTGCGAACCGGCCCTTGGCCGCGCCGCGATCGTCTGGAGGCACCGATGGAATTCGATCCAGTCCTGCTCGCCCGGATCCAGTTCGCTTTTACCATTTCCTTCCACATCATCTTTCCCGCCTTTACGATCGGATTGTCGGCGTTCATCACCGTTCTGCTGCTGCTGTGGCTGCGAACCGACAACGAGAAATTTCATCGCCTCGCGCGGTTCTGGACCAAAATCTTTGCCGTCTCGTTCGCCATGGGCGTGGTCTCCGGCATCGTGCTCAGCTACCAGTTCGGCACCAATTGGAGCCGGTTTTCCGAGTTCAGCGGCAATGTCATCGGTCCGTTGATCGGCTACGAGGTTTTGACCGCATTCTATCTCGAGGCGACGTTTCTCGGCATTCTGCTGTTCGGCTGGAATCGCTTTCCGCCGTGGCTGATCACGCTCGCGGCGGGGCTGGTCGCCGTCGGCACCGCGACGAGCGCGTTCTGGATTCTCGCCGCCAATAGCTGGATGCACACGCCGACCGGGCATGAAATCCGCAACGGCATCGCCTTTCCCGTAAGCTGGTGGGAAATCATCTTCAATCCGAGCTTCCCTTATCGCTTCGCGCATATGCTCAACGCCGCGTATCTGACGACGGCGGTCGTCGTACTCGCGGTTGGCGCGCGCTATCTGCTCGCCGGTCGCCACGTCGAGGAGAGCCGCACGATGCTGCGGATGGCGGTCGGCATGATCGCGATCGTCGCGCCGTTACAACTTTTCATAGGCGATCTGCACGGGCTCAATACACTGAAGCACCAGCCAGCCAAAGTCGCGGCCATGGAAGGGCACTGGAACAGCAAAGAGCCCGGTGCGCTCGTGCTGTTCGGCATTCCCGACGAGAAGGCGCGCAAAAATCACTACCAGATCGCGCTGCCGGGTGTCGGCTCGCTGGTACTCACCCACTCCTGGGAGGGCCGGTATTCGGGTCTCACGGATTTCCCCGAAAGCGACTGGCCGCCGGTCGCCAACGTGTTTTTCTCGTTCCGGATCATGGTCGGAATAGGAATGCTGCTGATCGTCGTCGGGCTTTGGGGAGCGTATCTGTGGTGGCGCGGCAGCCTGTTCGAGAGCCGATGGTTTCTGCGCTCGACGTCATACATGTGGCCGCTCGGTTTCATCGCGATCCTCGCTGGATGGTTCGTCACCGAGCAGGGGCGGCAGCCGTGGGTAGTGCAGGGCCTGCTGCGGACAGCGGATGCGACGTCGCCCGTTCCTGGCGCCAGCGTTGCCAGCACGCTCGCGCTGTTCGTTTTCATTTATGGCATCGTCTTCAGCATGGGCATCTATTACATCAACCGCCTGATCCACGCCGGCCCGAAGGGTGAGGCGACAGCCGCGCCGCAGGGGCTTCCGAACCGACCGCTCTCCGCGGCCGAGGAAGCGGCACGCGAGGCAACCGGACGCGGGCCGGGCAGCGGCGCCCGTCCGCTCACGCCACCGAAAGGATGACGGCGATGGAACCCTATCTTCCTTTGATCTGGGCCGGACTGATCGGGACGGCCGTCGCCATGTACGTCATCCTCGACGGCTTCGACCTCGGCATCGGCGTGCTGTTTCCGTTCACGCGCGAGGAAGAAGACCGCGACGTGATGATGAACTCGGTCGCACCGTTCTGGGACGGCAACGAGACGTGGCTGGTGCTCGGCGGCGGCGGGCTTTGGGTCGCGTTTCCGACCGCTTACGCGGTGATCATGCCGGCGTTTTATCTGCCGGTGATCGGGATGCTGCTGGCGCTCGTCCTGCGCGGCGTGTCATTCGAATTTCGCTGGGTCGCGAAGCCGTCGCACTGCATGTGGGATGTTGCGTTCGCCGGCGGCTCGATCACCGCGGCGTTCCTGCAGGGCGTCATCCTCGGTGGCTTGCTTCAGGGTGTGAATGTCGTTGATCGGCAATATGCGGGCGGCGCGTTCGACTGGCTGACGCCGTTCGCGGTGTTCGTCGGTATTGCAGTGGTTGCGGGGTACGGATTGCTCGGTGCGACGTGGCTCATCATGCGGACGACAGGGCCGGTACGCGAACTCGGCCGCCACTGGGCAACGATCTTGCTGTTTGCGGTGCTCGGCGCCATGGCCGTGATCAGCCTGTGGACGCCGCTGACGATCGACCGCATCGCTGCGCGCTGGTTCAGCCTGCCGAACCTGTACTTCCTGTGGCCCATCCCGCTGGCGGCGGCGCTCATCGGTTTCGGCGTGTGGCATTGGCTTCGGCAGGGTCGCGAAAACCTGCCGTTCTTCGGCACAATTGCGCTGTTCCTGCTCGGCTATGCGGGCCTCGTGATTTCGACAGCACCTTATCTGGTGCCGCCACACCTGACGTTCTGGGATACGGCGGCGGCGCCGTCCTCCCAGATGTTCCTGCTGGTCGGCACCGTGTTCCTGCTGCCGATGATCCTCGGCTACACCGCGTTCGTCTATTGGATGTTCCGCGGCAAGATCGGCCCCGGCGAGGGGTATCACTGAGGGATCAGATCACGCCCTTGGCTTTCAGTGCCTTGATGTCGGCGTCGCCGTAGCCGAGATCGGCGAGGACGTCACCGGTGTGCTCGCCGAGGTCGGGCGTGGCGCCCAGCGTCTCGGGCTGTGGAAAGCGCGACAGATTGATCGGCTGGCCGACGACACGGATCTCGCCGAGTTTCCTGTGGCGGATGCGGCGCGCGATTCCGAGGTGCTTGACCTGTGGTTCGGCGAACGTCTTGTCGATCGAATTGATCGGCCCGCATGGCACGCCCGCCTTGTTGAGTGCCGCGATCCAATGCGCCGACGTATTGGTGCTGGTCAGAGCGGCAAACCGCTCATTGAGCGCCTTGCGGTTCTCGGAGCGCTTGGCGCCGGTTGCGTAGTCAGGGTCGGTCAGCATTTCCGGCGCGCCAAGCGTTTCACAGCAGCGCTTCCACAGGTTGTCCCCGGACGCAGCGATATTGATGTGGCCGTCGGAAGTCGGGAAGACGCCGGTCGGGATGCTGGTCGGATGATCGTTGCCAGCCTGCTTGGCGACCTCGCCCTTCATCAGCCAGCGCGACGAGCAGCGACGTGTGCACCCATTGGCCTTTGCCGGAACGCTCGCGCTCGTACAGCGCCAGCATGATCGCCTGCGCAAGCAGGAGCCCCGACGTCAGATCGGCGATGGGTATCCCGACCCGCACCGGTCCCTGGCCGGGAATGCCGGTGATCGACATCAGTCCGCCCATGCCCTGCGCGATCTGGTCGACGCCGGGGCGCGTCGCGTCGGGACCGTTCTGGCCGAAGCCGGAGATCGAGCCGTAGACGATGCGCGGGTTGACCTTCGCGACGCTGTCGTAGTCGACGCCGAGACGGTGCTTCACGTCGCTGCGATAATTTTCGACGACGAGCTTTGCCCTCGGCGCTCTTGAGGTTGAGCGTCATCGACCGTTTGTTGCGATGGAGGTTCTGGAAATCGAAGCCGTGGCGCTTGCCGCCCATGGGATCGACGTCGCTGTCGGCTGGCGGCTCGATCTTGATGACGTTGGCCCCCCAATCGGCGAGTTGGCGTGCGGCGGTCGGGCCGGCGCGGTGCGCGGTGAGATCGAGGACGCGGATATGCGAGAGCGGCAAGGTGGCGCTGGTATTGGACATCGGACGTTCTCCTCGCGCCATACCGCGGCGCGTGCGGTCAACTGCTGGAATAACGATAGGCTGCGGGGGCACGGACGATCAAGGGCCGCGCGTTCCGCCCGCTTCCATTGTCGTTTCCATTAAGCCGCCGACGATCGGCAGCAGCACGTTGAGAATCCACCTTGACGAGACCGATTGATAGGCGCTCTTGGGGCGCCTCAAGACTTGGAATGGCGTGCATGACTGGAAATGCCTCTGAAACCACAAAGCTGGCGCCGGCGTCGGCGTTGGCCCTGTTGCTGGTGATTGCGCTGTCGTGGGGGATGAGCTGGCCCGTCAACAAGGCGCTCCTCACATACGTGTCGCCGATCTGGGCGGTGTCTACCCGGTTGACGTTGGCGGCGGTGGTCTTCGGCCTGATCGCGCTTGTGGCGGGCAAGCTGCGCCTGCCACCGCGCCAGGACTTACCGATGGTCGCGAGCCTGGCCGTATTGCACATGAGCGTGTTCGCGGTGCTGACCAGTCTCGGGCTCGTGCATGTTTCGGCGGGGCGTACGGTGCTGCTCGCGTACACCACGCCGCTGTGGGTTTTCCCGCTGGCCTGGCTGATGATGGGCGAAGCATTGACGGTTCAGCGCTTGATCGCCATTGCCAGCGGCATGGTTGGCCTCGCGCTTCTGATCAATCCATTTGCCATCCAGTGGAGCGACAGTGGCGTGCTCACAGGGCACGCGTTGATCCTGCTGGCGGCCGTGTGCTGGGCGGTGAGTATCGTGTACACGCGCATGCACCGATGGACGGCCTCGCCATTCGACCTCCTGTTCTGGCAGCTCCTGCTCGGCGCCGTTCTGACGACGGCTGCGGCCTTCCTGTTCGAGGGTTGGCCGGTGATCGACGTGACGCCGCATTTCATTGGCCTGCTGATTTATGGCGGTACCATCAGCACGTCGCTCGCGTACTGGGCGCTCAGCACCGTAAACCGCTCCCTCCCGGCGACGACAACGGCACTCGGCCTTCTCGCGGTGCCGGTGTTCGGCGTGATGTCATCCATGGTGACACTGGGCGAGACGTTCGATTTACTCACCCTTGCGGCGCTGCTCCTGATCGTGGGCGGAATCGCCATCGGGATCATCCCCTCGCGTGGCAAGGCGACGCCCGAGCCGCGGCCGACGCCGTCCCGCGGCAACTCGGGTGCCTAGTTTTCAACGAGTTGAAGCGCCCGCTTTACTCACTTGCCTTCCAGAGGTTGCGATCGGGGCGCAATGGAGCTAAAGATTGTGCACTGCATGATATTTTTTGGATGGTGGTGCGGTCATGCGTCGAAACGTGCAGATTATCTGTATCGCGGCGGCCGCCGTGGTTGCTGGCGGTACGCTATGGGCGGTCGCCAGCAGTGACATGCTGGGGCGCTTCGGCCTGAATTCCCTGGTTCCGGCGAAAGAGGCCTCCGTCGATCCGCGGGGTGTCAGCGAGAAGATTGCGGCGGCGTCCATGCCGAAGGTGCCGAGCGCGTCTCGTCGC
>LNEA01000604.1 GCA_001464855.1 Rhizobiales bacterium Ga0077530 | reverse complement strand
ACACCGATGGCGGACACGGGGCGGTCCTCACCCGGAACTTCGATGATCAGCGACTCCTGGCCGTCGCCCGACCACTGGGCCTGACGCGCCACATCCCGCGACAAAACGAGCTGGAATCCCTGTTCCTTGGCCGCATTGCCGAGATGCTCGGCGATCTTGACCGACTGGCCGATGACGGTGACGTCGATCGCTTCGCCGAACCCGATCCGCCCGATGAGCAGCGGGCCGGCGTGTACGCCGATGCCGACTTCCAGCGGCCGACCGATTTCACCCTCGAGCCGTGAGTTCAGGAAGTCGAGCGCGAGGTCGATGGCGCGCGCGGCGCGCAGGGCCTGCCGACAGCCGACCTCGACCCCGAGGCGCTGGCCGAAGACGGCGACCAAGCTATCGCCAATAAAGCGATCGATGCGGCCGCCCTGGGTGTTGATCGCCGTGCCGACCGCGCCGAAGAATTCGTTGAGCAGAAACACGACGTCGAACGGCAGCTTCTGCGAGGCAATCGCGGAGTAGCCGCGCATGTTGACGTAGAGCACCGCGAGCGGCTTTTCGACGCCGTTGCTGTCGGTCTCGTCGAGATCCACCGCCTCCGGCCCGGTACTGATCGGGCGCAACAGCCGCAGAACAGTTAAATCCTGGGTTGGGCGGATCTGGCAGGCGAGACGGACGTTGGCCGGCGCGCCGATACTGCCGAGCGTGAAGGCTTCGGGAAATTTCGGCGGCGGCAGCGTTTCGACGCCTTCCTCGACGCGGACCCGGCATGTCGAGCAGCGCGCCCGCCCGCCGCAGATGGAGGCGTGCGGAATGCTGTGGGCGCGGCTGATCTCGAGCAACGTAGGGCCGACCGGTGCCGTGATCACGGGGCCGCCGAGATACTTGATCCGGACTTGCGAGCCGTTGTTACGCAGGAAGTACCGGATCGCAAAGACGGAGGCGACGACCAGCAGGACACCGGCAAAGCCGATGCGGACCCAGTTGCGGTAGGCGGCAAGGGTGGCGCCGTCGGCATCGTTCGGCCATCGCGTAAGTGTCTTCACGCGGTCCAGCATCGCCGGATTCTCGATGAGCTGCGCGACGGCGCGGCCCGAGACCATGAACCCAGCCAGCGCGGCGAGCGGCAGCACGATGGCGATGAACAAAAGCACCGGCTGCGCGGCGCGATAGGGACGGCTCAGACGCAGCCAGAAGTGGATACCCATGCAGCCGTGGATCCACACCAGCAGCAGCAGCGTGCTCTGGAGGACGGCGCTCGACGGCCACAGGCGCGCGAGTTCGTAAAGGTAGTTGTCCTCGACGTTGAAGAAGTTGTTGGCGATGCGCGTGTTGACGATGTGCGGAAAGAGCAGGAACGGGATCAGGATGCCGAAGCCGAGCTGGATCATTTCCCAGGGCGGCAGGCGCAGCGTGGCGCGCGTCGCAACCTTGTAGAGCGCGAGCGTGATGTGGATGACGAGTGCGGAGGCCAGGATGATCGTGCCGATGATCGAGCGGGTGACGACCAGGCGCCAGCTCTGCAGCTCGTGCATCGATTCGATATGCACCAGCCCAACCGCGTGATTGAGGAAGTGGGTTGCTGCGAATGTGAATAGGATGAGGCCCGATCCGAGCCGGAATTTTTGAACGACATCGCCGCGCAAGAGCACATGCATCGGGCAACATCTCCTCTGGGCAATGATCTCGGAACTATCGAGCTAAAAAATTGGGGTGGCAAGGCGAAAGGCCGTCGAAAGTGATCGCCACCGCCTTGGAACGGTTGCGCTCGACACCTCACGGCTCTACAGGAGCAGCACGGCCGCATCGGCACATGAGCGGTCAGCCCGTCAAATTCAACGGTGATCACAAAAGAATGCGCATCGAATATCATCGTTCGCTGATCGCCGACGTCGGCCGCCTCGCGGCCTTTGAGCAGGCGCTCGCCAAGGTCATCCGCAAGGGGCAGACGGTCGTCGCCGATATCGGCACGGGAAGCGGCGTGCTGGCGATGATTGCGGCCCGCCTCGGCGCCCGCAAGGCAGAACCTGTTCAAGCTCAACAAGCTGCGCAATATCGAGATCATCCCTGCGCGTTCGACCGAGATCATCGAGCCGGAGCTTGCTGATGTCGTTGTAACCGAGACGCTCGGCAACTACGCGCTCGAGGAGTTCCTGGTCGAGACCATGAACGATGCCGCGGCGCGTCACCTGAAACCCGGCGGCGTGCTGATACCCGGGCGGCTGGAGCAGATGATCGCGCCGGTAACGGCACCGCGCTGCCGCAACGAGCTGATCGCCTGGGACAGTATCGGACGCGGCCTGGACTTCGGGCCGGCGCGCGTCATGAGCCTCAATAACGCGTATGTCCGCAAATTTCCGCCCGCCGAGCTGCTCGATCGGGGGCGCACTGCGGTGACCTGGGACACGCTTGATTTCAAGGTGCGCAATCGATTTGCCCGTAAAGGCACGGCCGAGTGGCGCATCGCCGAGCCGGTGACGGTTCATGGCCTTGCGGTGTGGTGGGCGGCGGAACTGGTGCCGGGCGTCACACTCTCGACTTCGCCGCTCGCGGCCCCGACGCACTGGGAGCAGTTGTTCCTGCCGGCGCTCGAGCCGCTCGAACTGAAGGCCGGCGAGACATTGGTGGTCCAGGTGCGGTCGCGGTCGTCGGAGGAGGGCGGCACCGACCTCGCCTGGGGATTGCGGGCCCGCACCGCCAAAGGCAAGGAGCGCCTCGCGCAGGATCTCAGTCTCGAAAAGGGCTTTCTGCCCTGACGGGCCTCTTCACGACCAGCCGATGGTGCGGCGCACGCGTCGTGAATCAACCCGCATGGTCATGCAATGGCGCGCCCGTGCTTTGAGCCTATACTGAAGGAATCGAGTGAGCCGGGCACGATTCGCAGGATGCGGTGGCCGGAGAGTGCCCTCGATCAAACCTGATTGGCCGAGCACCGTATGGATCACTCGCTGGCGTCGGTCGACATCTTCCGCGATCTGCTGCCGATCGAGCGCGCGGCGTTGGCGGCGGAGCTCGAACAGCTCCGGATCGCGCGCGGTGGCGTGCTCGTTCGCCAGAACGAGACATCGGATGCGCTGTTCATCGTCGAGAGCGGCCGGTTTGAGGTGACCGTCGCGGGGCGCGAGGCGCCGATCGCGGAGATCGGCCCAGGTTCGCCCGTCGGCGAAATCGCGTTCCTTGCCGGCGGCGCGCGGACTGCCACGGTCACTGCCGCGCGCGACAGTGTCGTGATGAAACTGACGCGCGAGCAATTCGACCGGCTCTGTGCGAGGAACCCCGCGATCTGGCCGCGACTGACGGCGGCGCTGGCGCGGCGACTTGCCGACCAGACCGCGGGGCGGTCGATGCCGGCCGATCCGACGCCACGCGTCATCGCCGTGGTGCCGGCCGGCTCGCGCCCGCTGCCGCTAAAGTTCCTTGCGCATCTCGAAAATGCATTCGGGCGTTGTGGCTCGCTCGAGGTGGTTCGTTCGAGCAATCTGCGCAAGGTGCTGGGCGGGCAGACCGACCTCAACAGTGCGGCCGCCGCGCGCGCGCTCAACGCGCTGGAGACGCGGCACGACTTCGTCCTGCTGATCGCGGACGGCGAGCTGACGCCGTGGTCGGAAAAGGCGATCCGGCAAGCGGATCTCGTGCTGAGCGTCGGCGTCGCCAGTCTCGAGCCGCGTGGTCCGGTGCCGCTCAGCGCCCATGAGCAGCTCGCGAACACGCTGTTTCGCGATGAGTCCCACCGCCTCGTCTTGGTTCACGAGCGTCGTGGTCGGGTGAAGGGCACCGCACAGTGGCTGGTCAATCGCAAGGTCGGTGCGCACCATCATGTGGCGCTGACCGACGAAGCCGATAGCGATCGGCTGGTCCGGTTCGTGCGAGGCATGGCGCTCGGCTTGGTCGCGTGTGGCGGCGGCGCGTTCTGCGCCGCGCACATCGGGCTTTACAAGGCATTCCTCGAGCGCGGCATCACGTTCGACATCATGGGCGGCACGTCCGGCGGCAGCGCGATGACGGCGGCATTCGCGATGGGCACGCCTCCTGAGGAGGTCGCGGCGGCGACGCACGAGATGTTCGTGCGCGGGAAGGCGATGCGCCGTTACACATGGCCGCGCTTCAGTCTGCTCGATCACACCCA
>LNEA01000603.1 GCA_001464855.1 Rhizobiales bacterium Ga0077530 | reverse complement strand
TTGCGGCCGGTCACGGTGCTGTCGACTATATTGCCGGCGCTTTTGCAGCGCGTTTGCACGCAAAGTGACCCGATCTGCTGGTCCTATCGACTTGCCAGAGCGGTTCTTTGCGGTTACTTGATTGAGCACAATGCATGAACTGAGCATTTCGCCCAGGGTGCGTTGCGTCGCCCGGAGCAGAAAACTCACAAGAGTTCGAAGAACGCTCGTCAACACGTCCGGCGGCACTATTCAACGCGATACAAGAAAATAACGACAAGAAAACAAGAAATGAGGGCCGTCATGGCTGCCGAGCGCGTACAAAGTCTGCAGGACACTTTCCTCAATTACGTTCGCAAAAATAAGACGCCACTCACCATTTTCTTGGTCAATGGCGTGAAGTTGCAGGGCATCGTCACCTGGTTCGACAATTTCTGCGTCTTGCTCAGGCGCGACGGGCACTCGCAGCTTGTCTATAAGCATGCGATCTCGACGATCATGCCCGGGCAGCCGGTCCATCTGATGGACACCGACCCGGCCGAAGGGCAGCAGTAAGTCAGGATCTGCCGATCACTGCGCACGACAAACCGCCGATCTCCGAGCCCCGTCGGCGACGACGCGGGCCGGATGAGGTTGCGCCGCCGCCAATGCGCGCGATGGTGCTGGTGCCGGTGCTGTCGATCGCGGCGGCCTCTCCTCCACCCGCCGTCAATGGCGAACATCGACCGGCCCCCTTGCCGCGCGCCAGTGCCGATCGGCTCGCTGAGGCCGTCGGGCTCGCTGAAGCCATCGATCTCGACGTGCGCGACGGGATTGTCGTGCCGGTACCGCGGCCACGCCCTGCGACACTGTTCGGCAGCGGCAAGGTCGAGGAACTCAAAGCCCAGATCGAGGAACACGAGACCGGCCTCGTCATCGTCGATCACGCGATCAGTCCGGTGCAGCAGCGCAATCTTGAGCGCGCCTGGGGCGTCAAGGTCATCGACCGCACTGGGCTGATCCTCGAAATTTTCGGACGGCGCGCGCGCACGCGTGAAGGCCGG
Source organism: Rhizobiales bacterium Ga0077530 (assembly GCA_001464855.1). Taxonomy (GTDB): domain Bacteria; phylum Pseudomonadota; class Alphaproteobacteria; order Rhizobiales; family Hyphomicrobiaceae. The sequence continues at coordinate 9,919 of LNEA01000603.1, read as the reverse complement.
CTACAAGTCGAACTCGCGCATCTGAGCTACCAGAAGAGCCGGCTCGTGCGCTCCTGGACCCATCTCGAGCGCCAGCGCGGTGGTGGCGGCTTCCTCGGCGGCCCCGGCGAGCGCCAGCTCGAACTCGACCGGCGCATGCTGCAGGACCGGATCGACGCGCTCAAGAAGGATCTCGAGGGCGTCGTGCGCACGCGCTCGCTCCATCGCGCAGGCCGCGCCAAGGTGCCGTATCCGATCGTCGCCATCGTCGGTTACACGAACGCGGGCAAGTCGACGCTCTTCAATCGCATCACCGGCGCCGGCGTGCTCGCCAAGGACCAGGTATTCGCGACACTCGACCCGACGATGCGCGAAGTCGCGCTGCCGGGCGGCCGCCGCATCATTCTGTCTGATACCGTCGGGTTCATCTCGGACTTGCCGACGTCGCTTGTTGCCGCTTTTCGCGCGACGCTCGAAGAGGTCGTCGGCGCCGATCTGATCGCGCATGTCCGCGACATCTCACACCCAGACACCGCCGCCCAGGCACGCGACGTCGAGGGCGTACTCCACGATCTAGGCATCGACCCGCAGCCGGTCGCGAGTCCGGTCATCGAAGTGTGGAACAAGATCGATCAGGTCACACCCGAGGTCCGCGAGGAGCTGCAAAACGACGCCGCCCGTGGCGACCGCACGCGCATTCTCGTGTCCGCGGTGACAGGCGAAGGGATCGCGGACCTGATCGCGGCGATCGACGCACGGCTCGGCGCCGCCGACAGCGTCGTCGACGTGACCGTGGCGCCGGACCAAGGCCGCCTGCTGAGCTGGATCCACGCCAACACCCACGTCCTCGCCCAGTCCAGCGATGACGATGGACGCATCGAGGTCCAGGTCCGGATCGCGGCGGAAAAGCGGGGCCAGCTCGAGCGTCAGATCAAGCTCGCCGCCCGTAAATCGGCAGCGCAGGATTAACGCTCACGACAGCGGCTTGAGGTACACGGCGTAAGCAACGCCGTGGATAGGCGGCGCATCCCGGATTCTCGTGAACCCCATTCTCAGGTACATGGGCAGCGCGACACCCATGATCGGGCTCGTATGCAAAGCGATCACCGGGCTGCCGTCACGCTGTGCACGCGCGATACAGGCATCGGTCAGTGCACGCCCGGCGCCGAGACCGCGTGCCTGCGGATCGACCACCAGCATTCTGATGATGGGCCACGCCCGATCGAAATAATCGGCCTTAGTCGCATGGGGCGGGATGTAGGCTACGGCCCCGATGATCGCGCCATCGTGCTCCGCGACGATGACCTCGCCCCTCTGCGAGAGAGAGGCCATGTTGCCGATCCCGGCCGCCATCGCGGACCAGTCGTCATAGCGCGAATTGAATTGCGCGAAGGCGGCGAGCGCCACCTCGTTCACTCGCTCGCGGTCACCTTCGCGATAGTCTCGAATGTGCATCGCCTGTGCCATTGTTCGTCGCGCGAGACTAAGCCTCAGAACAGCTTCAACCCCGGCGGCAGCGGCAGACCACCAGCGACCTGCTGCATCCGTTTCTGCATCTCGCCCTCGAGCACCAAGTCCTCGACCATCTCGACGTCTTCGGGTTTCAGCAGGCTCGGATCGATCTTGACCGAACGCATCTCACCTTTGCCGTTGAGCGTGATGGTGACCATGCCGGCACCGGACTGGCCGCTCACTTCAAGCGATGCCAACTCGGCTTGCATCTGCTGCATTCGGCCCTGCAACTCCTGGACCTGCTTCATCATATCGAACGGATTTTTCATCGCGCTTCCTCTCGAAAGGGTGTGAACGGGTATATGGGGATGCGGTTGCGCTCAACCTACGGCGCTGTCGTCGCCCGGCTCGGCGGCATCGTCGTCCGGCGGCGCAGCGATCGGGCGAACACTTGCGATCTTCGCGTCGGGAAATTGGTCGAACACCGCCTTGACCGAGGGATGCAGCTTCAGCGCCTCGATTTCAGCAGCCTCGCGCGCACGCTGCTGCTCGCCAAGGGGCAGATCACCCGGCCGCCGGCTCACCGCGATCGTCCAGCGCCGCGCCGTCCACTTGTTGAGTTTCTCGCGCAGTTCGTTGGCGATTTCGGGGGGCGCGTTTGCGAGCAGATGCAGCTCGATCGATCCGGAAGGCTCGTATTTCACGAGGCTGACGTTTTCCTCGAGATGCACTTTCAAGCGCGCATCCCGCTTGCGCCCGATCAGGGCCACCACGTCGTTGAACGAACTGAGGACGATGTCCTCGGGCCGCTCGATCGTCGACGGTCCGAGATCGGCCTCGGCTTCCTCATCGTCCGGCGCATCGCTGCTATCGGCGCCGAACGCGCGGTCGAACGTCTCGCCGACCGGCGGCGCGAACCGCGCGTCGTCGTCGCCGTTGTCCTCATGGAGAGGGGCAACGGCCTTCGGCGCGTCAACCGCTTCGGCTCGCACTTTGTCGCCCGCCGCTGCGCGATCCGGCGCGGGCTTGGCGCCGGTCCGCTGAGCCAGCGGCACTCCGCCGAGTCCGCGAATGATTTCGTCGGGCGATGGCAGGTCGGCGGTATGGGCGATCCGCACCACGACCATCGATGCCTTTGAGCAGCATCTGCCATACCCGCGCCAGCAGCGGGATCGACAGGCGCTCGGCGAGCCCGCTCGCGCGGCGCAATTCCTCGCCGGACAAGACTTCGCTCTCGCCTGCCGCGCCCGCAACCTTGATCCGGGTTGCCGCGTGCACCGCTTCGGCGAGATCGCCCAACACCTCGAGCGGATCGGCGCCGTCGCCGTAAAGCCCATCAAGCGCACCCAGCGCCTCGGCCGTTTGCCCCGACAGCATGTGTTCGATGAGATCAAAGATGCGGCCACGATCGGCGAGCCCGAGCATGGCGCGGACCGTCGGGCCCGTCACCGCGCCCTCGCCCATCGCGATCGCCTGATCGAGCGCGCGATCAGCATCACCGCGTCGTCCTCGACGGTCGCACCCTCGCTCCCGGCAATGCGGCGGAAATGATTGGCCAGCACCGGCACCTCGACACGGCGCAGGTCGAACCGCTGGCAGCGCGACAGCACCGTCACCGGCACCTTGCGCACCTCGGTCGTCGCGAAAATGAATTTTACATGCGGCGGCGGCTCCTCCAGCGTCTTCAGGAGCGCGTTGAACGCGCCCTTTGACAGCATGTGGACCTCGTCGATGATGAACACCTTGTAGCGCGCCGACATCGGCCGGTAGCGCGCGCTCTCGATGATCTCGCGGACATTGTCGACGCCGGTGTTGGACGCCGCGTCGATCTCGATCACATCTGGATGACGGCTCTGGATGATCGCCACGCAATGCGCGCCGTAGCCGTCCATTTCGACGGTCGGGCGATCGGGCAGTCCGTCTTTCACGTAGTTGAGCGCGCGCGCCAGAATGCGTGCCGTCGTCGTCTTGCCGACCCCGCGCACACCGGTCAGCATGTAGCCCTGCGCGATGCGATCCGCCGCAAACGCGTTGCGCAGCGTCGTCACCATCGCTTCCTGGCCGATGAGGTCCTTGAACGTCTCGGGGCGGTACTTGCGCGCCAGGACGACGTAGCCGCTGTCGGCCACCTTGCCTGGCGGTGCCACCTCGGCCTCGCCGAACAGCGAGGGGCCATCATCGACGAAAGGTGCCTCAGGCAGATCGGGCGCATCCCCGCCGTCGGGATCTGGCATCCCGTCGTCGCCATCGCCGGGGGACTTCTTGCGCGCCATGCCCGCTTGCCATCCTTTCGTCGAACGCAGAACCGGAAATGCACCGTTCCAACAGCATGCGGCCGGATAATAGAAGTAGGAGACCGGCAGACGACCCGAATCCTGATCGTTAGGGCTGCTTCCTTCCGGACCTGACCCGGTTGGCGAGGGATCCGCCCGCCGCCAGCCTCCCGCGCCGCTTATCACACGGACGCCCGCCCCCTGCAACCGCCCCGCCGCCTCCAAACCCACGGGGAAACGTGGGGCGGCGCGGTTTGCCGCAGCACCAGTCTGGGCTATGCCCTCGGCGGGGTTCGGCGCGCGGTTCCGGACGGGATCAAGACGGGGGATAACCACTCGGCATGGACGGGACGGATATTGCACTGCGCGTCATCGGCGCGTTCTACGCATTCGCAGGACTGGTCACGGCGCGGATGGGCCTGACCTCCAATCTCGTCGACCATGCGATCGCGGCCATCGCGATGCAAAAGCCGGATCGGATCGAGATCCACCGGACGATATGGCTGCTGAGCCTTTCGACGCTGACCTTCTCCAGCGGCGTCTGCCTGATGCTGTTGCTCGAACCGGCGGTATGGCTGTTTGTGCTCTGCGCGCTCGTGCAGGCGCTCTACTTCGTCGCGCTCGGCCCCTATTATTTCGATGCCACCGAGCCGCCCGATCCTCTGGGCCGTCGGCGCAGCATCAATGCTTTCGTGCTCTATTGCGCCGCGACGGCGTTCGTCGTTTGGGCGACCTACTCCGACCGGCTCGTGCCGATCCCCGCTGCCTCCGGCTGGCTGCTCAGCGCCGCGGTTGCAGCGATCGCGCTCCATGTCGGCTACATTATGCGCCACATGTTCTTTCCGCCGAAGCGCACATCCGCCTTCGGTGATTTCGGTGATGACTCCGCATCGGACTACGTCGACGATACGCCCCTCGATCACACCGGCCTTCCTGCCAGTTCGAAGCGCATCAAGGTGATGTGCGACTACAGCACCTATCCGCTGTGGGCGATGGACGAAGGACTGATGGGCGATTTCGCACCCCAGGACCTCGGCGTGTCCGACGCCTTGAGTGTCGACCTGTGGACGTGGGCCAATGAGTTCGACGCTTCACTCAACCCCGACGATCCCGCCAACAGCCGCTGGTCAGCCGACCGCTACAAGCAGCACGTCGCTGAAGGAATTGCCCTTGCCCGCCGCATCAAAGGCGAACTCCCTGATCGCGAGGTGTTCGTGCATGATGAGAGTGGCAATCTCTTAGAGATCGGCGGCGCCAATCTCTAAGAGCTGCGCTTTCTTCCCCTTCTCCCCGCCTGCGGGGAGAAGGTCGGGATGAGGAAAGGGATCTTTGCGCAGACGTTTGCATATGCCGCCGCCCCTCACCCTGGCCCTCTCCCCGTGGAAGGACGGGGAGAGGGGAAGAATTTTGGCGGCCGAAGGCCGTGAGGTAAGAACGCGACCGAGAGGCAGCGTCGCGGCCGCAGTAGCCGAAGGCGTTGCGGACCGCGGAAAGAAAGGAAAACCCGCCGGATGTCGCCCTTCCACGGGCCATGGTAGGCCTCGAGCAGTTGCTCGGCGATCGTGCGGCCGGAGGCGACGATTTCCTCGATCGGCGCGAGGTACTGGCGCTCATCGAGACCAATGGTGTCCTTGCGGGCGCGCGCCACGAGACCTGCGCGCGAAATCGCCATGGCCTCGCGCGCGACATCGAGCGCCTTGCCGCCGCGGAACGGCGTCTTCAGCGCCTGACGCGGCACACCGTCGCGCAATGCCTGGCGCTCTTCATCGGTCCAGTCCTTGACGAGATCCCAAGCGGCATCGAGCGCCGTCTGGTCGTAGAGCAGCCCGGTCCAGAATGCCGGCAGCGCACAGATACGCCGCCAGCGCCCACCGTCGGCGCCACGCATTTCGAGGAACCGCTTCATGCGCACCTCGGGAAACAGCGTCGTCATGTGGTCGGACCAGTCTTCGACCGTCGGCCGCTCGCCCGGCAATGCCGCAAGCTTGCCATCTAGAAAATCTCGGAACGAGGCGCCGGCGACGTCGATGTATTGGCCGTCGCGATAGACGAAATACATGGGAACATCGAGCGCGTACTCAGCGTAACGCTCGAAGCCCATGCCGTCCTCGAACACGAATGGCAGCATGCCCGTGCGTCGCTTGTCGGTGTCGCGCCAGACTTCGCTGCGCATCGACAGGAAACCGTTGGGCTTGCCTTCGGTGAACGGCGACGCCGCAAAAATCGCCGTCGCGATCGGCTGCAGCGCCAGCGACACACGCAGCTTCTTGACCATGTCCGCTTCGTCACCGAAATCCAGGTTCACTTGGATCGTGGCGGTACGGTACATCATGTCGAGCCCGCCTTTGCCGACTTGCGGCATGTAGCGGGTCATCACGGCATAGCGGCGCTTCGGCATCCGCGGCGTTTCTTCGCGCGTCCACGTCGGCGAGAAGCCGAGCCCGAGGAAACCGATGCCGAGATCCTTGCCAATCGCGCTGACTTGATCGAGATGCTGCTGCGTCTCGGCGGCGACCTCGTGCATATTTTCGAGCGGGGCACCCGACAGCTCGAACTGACCACCCGGCTCCAGCGACACGGTCGCCATTGGCTCGCCATCCGGCCGCCTGAGCGCGATGATGTTGTCGCCTTCGGCGATCGGGAGCCAGCCATAGCGTGCAATCAGCGCTTCGAGGATCGCCCGGATTCCGCGCGGCCCTTCGTAAGGGACCGGGCGCAAGTCGTCAGTGCGGAAAACGATCTTCTCGTGTTCGGTACCGATGCGCCATTCGGACGGCGGTTTCGATCCGGCCGCGATCCAGTCGACGAGATCGGCGCGCGAGCGCACGATTGGGGAAGGCGCACCGTCCTGTCGGGTCGACATCGAGCATTCCTCATGACCATGTGATCAGCCCCGCACGTGATCCATGTGCGGGGCTTTTTGGCGTCATAGGACCGACCGGGCTCGTTGGCAACAAGACCGATATCGGCGTGCCGATTTGTGGCACGGCCGCAGCCGATCGGACAGGCCCGCCAGGATATGCCCCACCCGCGTGCCGCGCCGATCAATAGCCCGTGAGCCCGTGCGACTGACTCGCCGATTGCTCAGGTTGCAGCAACCCACCTAGGCAGCAACAGGCCCAAATAGGCAAATGGGCGCCGCGCGGGCGCCCATTTTCAAACGATCATCGCACGGGCCGGCGGCCGCAGGATCAGTAGCGGTACTGGTCGGACTTGAACGGCCCGGTCGGCTTGACGCCGATATAGTCCGCCTGGTCCTTCGACAGCTTGGTCAGTTTCGCGCCCACCTTGGCGAGATGGAGCATCGCGACCTTCTCATCGAGGTGCTTGGGCAGCACGTACACTTCCTTTTTGTACTTGCCGTCCTTGTTGTTGGCCCACAGTTCGATCTGGGCGAGCGTCTGGTTGGTGAACGACGCCGACATGACGAACGACGGATGTCCCATCGCGTTGCCGAGGTTCACGAGACGGCCCTGGCTCAGCAGGATGATGCGGTTGCCGCCCGGGAACGCGATCTCGTCGACCTGATCCTTGATGTTCGTCCACTTCATGTTCTTGAGGCCAGCGACCTGGATCTCGTTGTCGAAGTGGCCGATGTTGCACACGATCGCCCGGTCTTTCATGCCGCGCATGTGGTCGACCGTGATGATGTCCTTGTTGCCGGTCGCGGTGACATAGATGTCGGCGCGCGGCAGGGCATCCTCGATCGTCACGACCTCGTAACCTTCCATCGCCGCCTGCAGGGCGCAGATCGGGTCGACCTCGGAAACGAGAACGCGGCAGCCGGCCTGACGCAGCGATGCCGCCGAACCCTTGCCGACGTCACCATAGCCCGCGACAAACGCAACCTTGCCCGACATCATGACGTCGGTGCCGCGGCGAATGCCGTCGACCAGCGACTCGCGGCAACCGTAGAGATTGTCGAACTTCGACTTCGTCACGCTGTCATTGACGTTGATCGCGGGCCACAAGAGAGTGCCCGACTTCTGCATTTCATAGAGGCGATGGACGCCCGTGGTCGTCTCCTCGGAGACGCCCTTGATGGACTCGGCGATGGCCCCGAACCAACCTTTCGGCTTCTCCTTGAGGCAGCGCTTGATCAGCGCGAACAGAATCTCTTCTTCCTCGGAGCCGGCTTTCTCGAGGAAAGCGGTGTCGCCTTTTTCCGCGCGCACGCCAAGATGTATGAACAGCGTCGCGTCGCCGCCGTCATCGAGGATCATGTTGGGATAGCCGCCGCCATGCCAGTCGAACAGCTTGGCGGTGTAGTCCCAATATTCGACGAGAGTCTCACCCTTGATCGCAAAAACCGGCGTTCCGGCAGCAGCGATCGCGGCCGCCGCATGATCCTGCGTCGAGTAGATGTTGCACGACACCCAGCGCACGTCGGCACCCAACGCCTTCAGCGTTTCGATGAGGACGCCAGTCTGGATCGTCATGTGCAGCGAGCCGGCGATGCGCGCGCCCTTGAGCGGCTGCTTGGGGCCGTACTCCTCGCGCGTCGCCATCAGGCCGGGCATTTCGCTCTCGGTCCTTGACGATGTAATCCGTAGTGCTCGGCATTGAGGGCGCCTTTCTGGAGCGGGCGGTGGCCGGGAAATCCCGAGGACCGGCTGCATCAGGGCAGCACAGGCGCACGGGCGGCAATGGATGGCGCTGTATAGCGGTTGATCCACGCGGCCGCAACATGGATATAAAGAAATCCTTATGTCCTTGTGCGAGCACTTGACGCAGGGGCTAACGCAAGGGAAGGCTTACCGCTCGGCCGCCCTGCCAGGAGCTTCATTTGATCCCATTCGACGCGACAAAGCCCCTTCTGGTGTTCGGCGGGCCTTATTCCAATCTCGAGGCGACCCGGGCCATGCGCCAGCGCGCCGAGGATCTTGCGATTCCGGCCAATAACGTCATCTGCACCGGGGATGTCGTCGCCTACTGCGCCGCGCCGGAGGAGACCGCCCGGCTCGTCGCCGATTGGGGCTGTCACGTCATCCAGGGCAACTGCGAACAGCAGCTCGCGGCCGGCGCCGAGGACTGCGCCTGCAATTTCGAGGACGGCACCGAGTGCGCCGCGCTCGCCAAAGGCTGGTACCCCTTCGCCAATAGCCGCGTGAGCGACGAGATGCGCGCCTGGATGGGCGACCTCCCGACAACGCTGCGGTTTACTTTCGCGGGCCGCACGTTTCGCGTCATCCACGGCGGTACAGACGTCATCAATCGTTGGGTTTTCCCGTCCGAACGCGACATCCTGACCGAGGAAGTCGTGCTTGCCGGCGCCGACGTCATCATCGCCGGCCATTCCGGCATTCCCTCGATCACGCGGGTCCGTAATCGTGTGTGGTTCAACCCAGGCGTTGTCGGAATGCCCGCCAACGACGGCACGACCGATGTCTGGTACGGCCTCATCCGCCCGATCGACGACGGCGGCGTGATGCTTTCCACGCACCGCCTTGCTTACGACCATCAAACCACCGCCGCCGGTATGCGCCGCTTCGGTCATGCCAACGGCTACGCCCGCACTCTCGTCACCGGCGTCTGGCCGAGCCTCGATATTCTCCCGCCCGCCGAGCGCGACGCCACCGGCCAGCGCATCCGCGCGCGCACGCTTCGGATCGCGCCTGCAGCGCGTGCGCCGTTGAAAGGGACGGTGAAAGCGACGGCGTGACTTCAGCGTGATTGGAATTGTAAAATAAGCAGAATATGATCACTCACGATGCAAAGCGACGCCGACAAATTGTACGCCGCGATTAGCGCGGCCACCGGCAAGGATGAATTCGCGGCTCGAAAGGATGTCGAGTTGGCGATCCTCTGTGGTCTTGCCGACTTGTTGAGCTCCTGTCTCGACACCGAGCAGAGCGCAGCGCTAGAAGGGGCTAAGCAACGTGTCGCCGGCATAACAGAGGAAGCTCGAGTACTCCATCTAACGAAGCTGACCCGGAAAATGCATCAGCTATTGGAAGAAATTCGTACTGGGAAGGACGTAAACCGCTTGGAATCCAGGAATCGGATTGTCTGGGCGGCGCTTAGGAAGCTCGAGGGGCTCGATGCGAGCACGGCTGAGTTCTATGCAGAAATATCAATAGAGGCAGGCCTTGAGCCTGCCGCGATCAGCAGAGTCTATAAGCGGCATGTTCCAAGTTTTATGGATCCCTTCGATGCCGCGTGCTGAACGCCCGGTGCCGCCGGGAGTATGCTGTCGCGCACCAGCGGCGCGTCGT
>LNEA01000602.1 GCA_001464855.1 Rhizobiales bacterium Ga0077530 | reverse complement strand
CCAAGGGCGATGAACGCCAGCGCCTTCGACGGCGCCTCAGCCGAAATGAACTGCGGCAGGAAGGCGAGGAAGAACAGCGCCACCTTGGGATTGAGCGCGTTCGTGAGGAAACCTTGCAGAAAGATGGCGCGCAGCGAGATGGCAGCCGCGCCATCGTCGTTCGCAGCACTCCCAGCACCGGCATGGCGGAGCAGGGAAACACCGACCCACACCAGATATGCCGCACCCGCCAGCTTGAGAATGAGAAACGCCTCGGCCGACGTGGCGAGGATCGCGGAGAGCCCAAGCGCCGCCGCTGTAATGTGCACCCAACATCCGGCTGTAATGCCGATAGCGGCCACCGCTCCAGCCCGCACGCCGAGCTGTGCGCTGCGCCCCATGATGTAGGCCATGTCCGGACCGGGCGTGATGTTGAGCAACAGCCCCGCCATCACGAACAGCCAGAGATCGGTAATGCCGAGCATGCCTCACTCTCCGGGCGGCGGCGGAGGAATGACCTCGCGCTTGATCGGCTTGAAACCGGGGCCCGACGTGATCCGCAGGCGCGGATCGTAGAGCTGATCGGCGGGCGCGGTTTTGATCTGCTCGAGATACGCCTCGAACTCGACCTTCTTCTCGTGCCAGTCGATGCCGAGCTTCTCCATCAGGCGTTCGATCGGGCTCGCGTGCCAGTGCGTCTGGACGATTTTGTAGGGATGCGCGCCGCAGACGAGCGCGGCGAACTGGCAGTCCGCGAGCACCGGCAGCTCATAGGGCTTGCCCGCGGCGCGGCCGATCCACTGGTTCTTGTCGAGCGTGGTGATGCAGCCGGTATCGTGGCCGATCATGACGTCTGCATTGGCCTCTTCGACGGCGACCTTGATCTTGCGGTCGATGGCGAAGGAGCGTGTGAACTCGCGTTCGGAAATGATGTGACGGAAGCCGAAGCCGCAGCAATCGTACCAGGTCTTGTAATCGATCACCTGCGCGCCAAGCGATTGGATCAATCCGGTCGAGACGGCGACGCGGTTTCCTTCCAGAACGTCGTCGTCGTAGATCGCGTCCTCAGGCACCATCTTGTAGACGTGGCACGCCGGATGGATCGTCGCGCGCACTGCGGAAGCGTCGATCGTCTGATGATCGGCGATGCGGCGACGCATGACGTGCAGCCACTCGGAGTAGTGCACGACTTCCTCGGGGATCAGCAGCTTGCCGTCGACGAGGCGGCCGAGTTTCCCGAGGATCTTGGTCACGCTCTCGCGCAACTTCGCGGAGTGCATGAGATAGGCGCGCACTTCCTTGTAGTTGCCGAACGACGTGCCGCAGTGGACGAGCGGATAGAAATAGCCTTCCGGCAATCCCTGAGCTTTGGCCGAGACGTAGGCCTGATGGAAGTTGCGCAGAAAGACGGCGGCGAGGCTCTCGATGTTGCCGATGCCGGAGCCGTGGTAGTTCCACGCCGTGCACGAGGTCTGGTCGGTTTCGTCGAGATAGCGCGTGCCGAGCTTGTTCTGCAGCCACAGCAGAGAGACGGGATAGCCGGGAATGTTACCGCACTGGCCACAGCTTTTGTGATGCCAGAGCTGCGTCGTCGGGATGCGCTTGGTCCAGCCGTAGAGCGTCTTGACCTCGACCGGCTCGTGCTGATCGGTGATGCGATGGACGACGATCTGGCCGTCCTTTTCGAGCTGCCACATGATATCGCGCACGTCCTCGACGCGATCCTTGTTGGTCAGCATCGAGCGGCGATCGATGCGCTGCTCAACCCAGGCAGTGGCAGTCGCAGCTTCACCCGCGGAGAGATTTGCGGGCTTCCATTCGGCGCCGTGACCAGTAAAGCGCTCGCCGGGCTGGGCCGGACGGTTGGTCGGATCGCTCATTTCTTGCTCCTGCGGCGCGAGGATTTAGCGGGCGATTTTTTGGGTTTCTCGGTGGACTGAGCGGGCGGCTGCGCCATCATCGCATCGAGCCGCTTCTGCATTTTCTTAGGCGAGACGTCCTCGATCTGCGTCTGGATCATCCATACGTGACCGAACGGATCTTCGATCTGGCCTGTGCGAAAACCATAAAACTCATCCTGGACCGGCCGCTTCACTGACGCGCCAGCCTCGACCGCGCGCGCGACGACCGCATCGGCATCAGCGACGCCAAGGCACATCGTCACCGTCGTGCCGCCCAGCGCCTTCGGGCCGGCGATGCCCATCTCGGGAAACTCGTCCGACAGCATCACGCAGGTATCGCCAAAGTCGAGTTCGGCGTGGCCGATGCGATCGCCCATCGTCAGACGGTAGCGCTCCTTGGCATCGAAGGCCGCGGCATAGAAATCGATCGCCGCCTGCGCATTGGCAACGCGAAGGTACGCCACGGCGTCGCCGTAGCCTTTGGGCGCCTTGTATTTGACCTTGGACATGCACTCGTCTCCCGCGCCGAACCCGACAAAATCATTCGTCGTCGTCAGCGTCCTCCTGGTCCTCCAGGAAGTCGCTCCAGTCTTCGCGCTTCTCTTCCATGATGTCGGTGATGACATCGAACAAATTCTCGTCGATGCCCTCGAGCTGGTCGAGGACACCGGTCATCTCCCAGATCGTATAGAGCTCGACCGAGGTCTTGAGGTTGACCTCCCAGGCCGTCTCCGTGGTGTTCAGCGTCGCCATCGGGATCGCCTTGCGCAGCAGCTTCAGCGGCGCGTCGACCTTGGTCAGGTTGGGTCCCCAATCGGCGAAGTGCTGGGGGTTGATCATGTCGGGCGCAAGCTGATTGCCAGTCGAGATCAACTTCAGCATGACGCGGCTGAAGGGGCGCAGCACGTCCTTCGCGGACTGCATCTGATGCTTGATCGCCACTTCGCGCATCAGCATGACGAGGCCGCCGGGCGAGTTGCGGAACGGGCAGCGGGCGGCGCAGGTGTAGCACTGGGCGCAGGACCAGATCTTCTCTTGCATCGCGTCGTAGATGCCTTCGAGGTTCTCGGTCCACAAAAGCTGCACGATCTCGCGCGGGGAAAAATCGTAGTAATGCGCGGCGGGGCAAGTGGCGGTGCAGATGCCGCAATTGAGGCAGCCGTGCAGCTCGTGGTCGAACCGCATATCGTCCTGTAAATCGCGGAAGATTGCCTCGAGCTTGGCGCGCGGCACGACCGGCGCATCCGAAATAGGATCGCCGATGAAATCCTGTACGCGTGTTGTGGCGCCGTCAGACATGCGTCCGCCTCAGCGTTCGAGGGTCAGTAACTCAGTACCTTGGTATCCTCGCCTTCCATGATCTCTTCGATCAGGTACGCGCCGCCGACGATGCCGGAGCATTCGGGAATCAGATCGTCCTGCTTCATGTCGAAGAGGTCGAGGTTGGGCGAGCAGCAGAGGAATTTCACACCGGCCTCGTGCGCGTCCTTGATGAAATCGTAGACGGTCTTGGGGCTGCCCGGCTTGACGACGAGGCCCTGAGCGACGCCCTTCTTCATCAGGCGGCCGGAAGTCGCGGTGCAGATCACTTCGACCTCATAGTCCATCGCCGCGGCGACGGAGGCCTGGAAGATCGGCGCGCCCAGTTCCTCGCCGTTGCGAGGATCCGTATTCGCCATGATGATCACGAGCTTCTTGGCCATGCCATTCCTCCACTCGCGACGGCTTCGGGACGAATCCCCGCGCCTCTCGCCTGTTCTTGTTTGCTGCCTCGATCGGGCCGCGACGCATGGCAGCTCGGCGAGATCTCGGCGCACGCCGACGCTTCCTTGTAGGAGCAGCCTGGAATCCTTATACAGTGGCCGCCGCAAAGCGGCAACCGAACATTCGCATGTGTGAATATGCACGATCGACCGGCTGAGGTCGCGTTGCGAACGCCGTTGATCAAGCGGCGCGTGCAAAAAATGTCCGCCCGTCGAGCACATCCAATGGCGGTCCAGGGGAAGGAATGCCGAAATGTCGGTCGAGCCCAAGGCGCCGCCGGAAGAGCGCGGGCGGATCGTCTGGGCCGTCATTTGGATGCTCGGCGCGCTCGTCTCATTCACCTTGGTTGCGATCGCAGGCCGCGGAGCGGCGGCGCGTGGCCCTGACGCGCTCCAGATAGCCGTCTGGCGGACTCTGATCGGATTCTCGATTCTGGTCGTCATTGTCATCGTCCACGGCATTCCGCTCGGCAGTCTCCGCTCACAGCGGCCCAGCCTCCAGGTGATCCGCAATCTCATACATTTCACGGCGCAGTTCAGTTGGCTCTATGCGCTGACCCGCATGACACTCGCGGAGCTGACCGCGATCGAGTTCACCGCCCCGATCTGGGTCGCGCTGCTCGCCCCGTTCCTCATCGGCGAGCGGCTGACCATGATCCGTCTGGTCACGGCGATTTTTGGCTTCGCGGGCGTGCTCGTCGTCGTTCGGCCGGGCGCGATCCCGCTCAGCGATGGGACGCCGTTCGCCCTCGTGGCGGCGATCGGCTTTGCGCTATCGATGATCACAACCAAGCGGTTGCTGCGTGG
>LNEA01000601.1 GCA_001464855.1 Rhizobiales bacterium Ga0077530 | reverse complement strand
CGCGACTCGACCCGTTCGAGCGAGGCCGGCCTCAAGTATTTCGTGCTCGGCGCGCTATCCTCGGGAATGCTGCTGTACGGCTCCTCTTTGCTTTACGGCTTCGCTGGATCGACCAATTTCGCCGCCATTGCAACCGCGACCAAAGCCGCGGGCGCCGGCCAGGATCTGCTGTTGGTGTTCGGGCTTGTGTTCGTGCTGGCGGGCGTCGCGTTCAAGATCTCGGCGGCGCCGTTCCACATGTGGACGCCGGATGTCTACGAGGGCGCGCCGACGCCGGTGACCGCCTTCTTCTCGTCCGCCCCCAAGGTCGCGGCGATGGCGCTGTTCATCCGCGTCGTGATCTCGATGTTCGCGGGCGTGCAGCCGCAGTGGCAGCAGATCGTCGTCTTCCTCGCTGTCGCCTCGATGCTGCTCGGCGCCTTCGCGGCGATCCGGCAGACCAACATCAAGCGGCTGATGGCCTATTCGTCGATCGCCAATATGGGCTACGCGCTGGTCGGGCTCGCCGCCGGCACCATCGAGGGCGTCGAGGGCGTCCTCATCTATATCGCCATCTATGTCGTGATGACGCTCGGCGTCTTCGCCTGCATCCTCTCCATGCGCCGCGAGGGCGCGGCAATCGAGGACATCGGCGAGCTCGCGGGGCTCTCGCAGACCAATCTGCCGATGGCGTTCGCGCTCGCGATGTTTATGTTCTCGCTCGCCGGCATCCCACCGCTCGCCGGCTTCTTTGGCAAACTGTACGTGTTTCTTCCCGCGATCAAAGCGGAGCTCTATACCCTCGCCGTCATCGGCGTAGTGACCAGCGTCGTCGGCGCCTACTACTATCTCCGTATCGTCAAGCTGATGTTCTTCGACGACGCAAAGCAGCCGTTCGAACCGATGCCGATCAAGGAGCGCGCGGTCCAGTGGGTGGCGCTGGTGCTGGTGCTCGGATTCGGCCTGCCGCTGATCTCCGCGCCGCTGCTCGCCGCCGCGTCGGCCGCCGCACGGACGCTGTTCTAGGGGTCGACATGGCGCATAGTCACGCAACGACCGCGCCGCCCCGTATCGAGCTGCTCGACGAGATCGGCTCCACCAACGACGAGGCCCAACGTCGCGCCGCCGCCGGCGAGCGCGGTCCTCTGTGGATCGCGACGCGACGGCAGACGGCCGGCAAGGGCCGCGCGGGGCGCGCCTGGAGCGAGGCCAGCACCGGAAACGTCGCCGCAACGCTGCTCTTCGAACCCGGTTGCGCGCCGGCTCAATTGCCCGAGCTGTCTTTGGTTGCGGGCGTCGCTGCGCACGAGACGATTGCAGGAGCGCTCCCCGCCCGGACCGCATCGCTGGTCGAACTCAAATGGCCGAACGACGTGCTGATCGCCGGCGCCAAGACGTCCGGTATTTTGATCGAATCTGGCAACTACGGCGGCACCACCGTTTCGGTGATCGGAATCGGCATCAATGTCGCCTCGGCGCCGACGAGCGTCGATCGCATGACGACCTGCCTCGCCGACCAAGGGTGCACGCTCGATGCGGAGGCGGTGCTGAACCGTCTGGCCGCACACGCAGCCCAATGGCTCGACATCTGGCGCGGCGCGGACGGTTTCGCCGGGATCCGCTCGGCCTGGATCACGCGGGCGATGCCGATCGGGCGCGCCCTCGAGATCAAGACCAACGATGGCCCGGTCGCCGGCACTTTTGCCGGACTCGACCACGACGGGGCGCTGCTAATCGACCTTGCGCCGGACAATCGGCGCCGGTTCACGTACGGTGATGTTTCCGTGCTGCCTGCGCGGCAGGCCTAAGGATACGTAATGGCACGAAGTGAGCGTAAATCCGACCGATCCGGCGAGAGCGAACTCGTTTTCGTCGCGCTCGGCGGTCTCGGCGAAATCGGGATGAACTGCTACCTCTACGGTCTGGGACCGGAGAAGGCGCGCAAATGGCTGATGGTCGACCTCGGCATCACCTTTCCAGAGGGGGACTTCGATCCCGGCGTCGACGTCATCATGCCCGACCTCCGCTTCATCGAGGCGAACGCGAAGGATCTCGTCGGCATCGTCGTGACGCACGCGCATGAGGATCACTTCGGCGCCATCATCGAGTTGTGGCCCCGCCTCAAGGCGCCGATCTACGCAACCCCATTCACCGCGACGCTGCTCAAGACCAAGCTCGCCGAGCAGGGCGGCCGCCACAAGTTGCCCATCCGCGAAGTTGCGCTCGGCTCGACGACGGACATCGGTCCGTTCTCGGTCGAGATGGTCAATCAGGCCCATTCGATCCCCGAGCCCAACGGCCTCGCGATCCGCACACCGCATGGCCTCATCTATCACACCGGCGACTGGAAATTCGATAGCGAGCCGGGCACTGGCCTGCCCCCGGATGAAAACCGCATCCGCGCCATCGGTGACGAAGGCGTCCGCGCGCTGATCTGCGATTCGACCAACGTCATGCGCGACGGCCGCTCGCCGTCGGAGGAGGAAGTCGGCGCCTCGCTCGCCCGCATCATCAAGAAGGCCGAGCAAGGCGTCATCGTCACTTCGTTCGCATCGAACGTCGCGCGTGTGCTATCGGTCGCCAAGGCAACGCGCGCTGCTGGCCGCCGCCTCGTTATCGCCGGCCGCGCTCTACATCGCGTCATTCAGGTCGCGATCGAAACCGGCTATCTGCCGTCCGACTTCATCTACGTCGACCAACAGCGTTTCAGCGATTACCGCCGCGACCAGGTGGTGGCGCTCGTCACCGGCAGTCAGGGTGAACCGCGCGCCGCCATGGCCCGCATCGCCGAAAATTCCCATCCCGACATCACGCTCACCAAGGGCGATCTGGCGATCTTTTCGTCGCGCACCATCCCAGGCAACGAGAAGAGCGTCGGCCGGATCCACAACGCGCTGGCCCGCATGGGCGTCGATCTCGTGACCGACCAGGACGCCCTCGTCCACGTCACGGGACACCCGCGCCGCGACGAGCTGAAACAGCTCTACGGCTATCTCAAGCCGCAGATCCTCGTGCCGATGCACGGCGAAATGCGCCACCTGCGCGAGCACGCCAAGTTCGGTCGCGCCAACGGCATCGAGGAAGTCGTCGTTCCCATCAACGGCGAGTTGGTGGTGCTCGGCCCCGGCCGTCCCGGAGTGATCGACGAAGTTCCGGTCGGTCGCATCTTCCGCGACGGCAACCTGCTGATCGGCGCCGAGGACATGTGCATCCGCGAACGCCGCAAGATGGCCGTTGTCGGCGTCATTGTGGGACGATGCCGAGGTCGTCATGGAAGGGGTGCCGACGGAACGGCCCGGCGGCGGAGCCATGGAGGATATGGTCCTCGACGTCGTCGAAGGCACCATCGACAGCATTCCGCCCAGCCGTCGCCGCGATGTCGAAGTCGTGCGCGAAGCTGTCCGCCGTGCGGTGCGTTCATCCGTCGATCAAGCCTGGGGCAAGAAATCCGTGGTCCGGGTCATGGTGTCGAGCCTCGATGTGAAGGGCTGATTTTCCCCTCTCCCCGTGCAGGACGGGGAGAGGGTCAGGGTGATGGGCGACGGCATACGCAGCCGTCGAACAAGTTTCCGCCCCTCATCCTAACCTTCTCCCCGCGAAGGACGGGGAGAAGGGACATGGCGTGCCCGCTACCACCCTACCTCACAAACCCCAAACTCCCCCGCGCGTCCGGCTTCGAGCGGCTGATGTCGACCATGATTTCGGCGAGGCGCGCGGGATTGTCGAGAACGCCGAGAACTTCGGCCTGTTTGCGCGCTTTCGCGAAGTCGCCGGGTGTGAGGTTGGCGATACCCGCAGCCTCGGGCGGAATCCGATCGGTGCCGAAGAACACCTGCCACGCGCGGCGCAGGCCCGGCTTATCCAACGACGCGCTATCGACGCGCTCCATGTAATTGGTGGTGAAGCACACGGGCAGCGGATGGTCTTCCATCCACGTCAGCATCTCGTTGACCTGCGTGATCTCCCAGGAGCGCGTGGCATCGCGGCGATCGAGAAGCAGGCTGTCGGCTTCATCGAACACCAGCATCGCGTTCGCCTCGCGCGATTCCTCGAAGGCGCCGGCGATCTGGCGCTCGGTCTCGCCGAGATAGGGGCCAAGAATGTCAGACGCGCGTTTCTGGATGAGTTCGAGCCCAAGGCGGCGCGACAGATGCCGCGCGAACGCCGATTTGCCCGTGCCCGGCGGCCCTGAGAGACACACCGAAAACGCGCGCGCCTGCGCCGCGACAAGGCGATCGGCGAGGCCGGCGATGTCCTGGTCCGAGCACACGAGCAGCGGATCGAAATCTGGAATCACGCCGGATTTCCGCGCGACCGTCCCCGACACCGCGCGCACGATACCGAGCGCGGCGCGTTCGATCGCCTCGGCGCCGCCGCCTGAGAGTTTCGCCGCCTTCAGGGCGTTCTCGTAAATCGCCGGCGTTGCATCGAGACGGCGGGCGAGCGCTTCGGCGTCGGTCGCGGACAGCGTGAACTCCATACGCGCCGCGAGGCGCTCGAGGATGCGTTGGCGCTGTATCGCAGGCGGACGCTTCAGTTCGACGGCGAGCGTCATACGCCGCAGCAGCGCCGGGTCGATATGCTGAAGCTCGTTCGAGGTCCAGATGATTGGGATCGGGTTGGTCTCGAGCAGGCGGTTGAGATAGACTTTCGAGCCGCCGCGCTTGATCAGATGAACCGCGACGTCCTCCATCTCGTCGAACAGAATCGCCGTCCGTTTCTGGCTGCCGAGCAGGCGCTGCGAGAACGTGATGTCGGCGAGCCGCTCGGAACGATCGGATTCGCCGTCGCCGCCGACCGCCTCGCCGGTCGCAAACAGGTCGGCACCCGCCGCCAGCGCCGCGACCTTCGCAAGCTCCGTCTTGCCCGATCCGGGCGGGCCATAGAGCAGGATATTGACGCCGCTCGCGCCGGTATCGACAGCACCCTTGAGCACGCCGGCGATCAAATCTCGATCGGCCGTGACATGGTCGTAGTCCTCCATCGTCACCAAGGAAACGAGCGGATCGCCGAGCAGCGCGTTGCGCATCTCGTCAAAGGAGCCGAACGAGCGTTCGAGGCAGGCGTTGATCCGCGATGGGATCGAATAGCGCGCATCGTAGCCCGCGAGCGTCGCGCTTTGATCCCGCACTTGCAGAAGCCCGGAGGCGACGAGTTCGCCGCCTGGTGCCAGCAGTTCCTCAGTGGCGCGCGGATGCACATCGCACAGCATCGACACTGCGCGCGTGATTGGCCCGCAGTAGTCGGCTGTGGCGTTGGCGAGGTATTGCACCTGCTCGAACCGGCTCGAGCAGGCGAAAAGCCCGAGCAGCCTCCAGGCCGCATTGGGCAATCCCAGCGCTTCGACGAGGCGCTCGGCGTTGGTCGCAAGCGGTTCGGGACGCGGCGTCTCGGTGGCGGCCCGCTCGAAAGCGTTGAGCACGTCCTTTTTGTAGCGCGTCCATGCCCGCTCGAATTCCGCCGGCTTGTAGGCCATGTAGCCGCCGAGCGATTCCACCAGCGGCGCCGGCAACGGCAAGGTCAGCACATCGGCGCGCTCGTTGAGCCAGACCAGCAGGCCGCGGATGGCCCGCTGCGTCAGATCCGGCCGGCTCAGCAGGCGCACGAGGTAGCGCGCCACCAGGCCACGCTCGATATCGGTAATCATGGTCATGCTTGGTTTGCCGCCGACTTTTCGAAGGAGGTTCTTTGCGTCGATCGTAGTGCCATGGTCGCGGCCACAAAACCGAAAGATTGGGCGGATCCCTCCCACCTGATGGAAAAAAGCGGCTCAATTTGGCGCCAGGATTACCAACCTGGCCCGCCGGATCGGCCTAAATGCACGATCAGACTTGCACTTGTGCGCTGCAACAGCCATGAAACCGGACGATGCGGCGCCGTGTTGCAACAGCCCCGCGGCGATTTCGGGCCAACAGCCATTCCGAGCAAGCCATGAGCTACTTCCCCGATCAACTCGCTGACCGCTACCGGCGGTTTAAGCTCCGCAATTTCATCCCGCACCAGGATGAATACGAACGACTTGCAAGCCATGGCCAGAACCCCGAGGTCATGGTCGTGAGTTGCTGCGACAGCCGGGTCGAGCCCGAGGCTGTATTCAGCGCCATGCCCGGCGAATTGTTCGTTGTCCGCAACGTCGCCAACCTCGTCCCGCCCTACGAAACGGACGGCAAATATCACGGCGTCAGCGCAGCCCTCGAATTCGCGGTGCTCAACATCCGCGTCAAGCACATCGTTGTCATGGGCCATTCGGGCTGCGGCGGTGTCCGCGCCTGCATCGAGCACGACGCGACGCGTCAGACCGAGGCCGAGTTTATCGCGAACTGGATGTCGATGCTGGATGCTGCGCGCGACCGCATCATCGGTGAAAAGCCGGCGCAGTCACCGACGGACCTGCGCATCAACCTGGAGCGGTTCCCCTGCGTGCAGATCCTGGAGGGCAAGGGCCGGCTGGCGTTGCACGGCGCCTACTTCGACATTTCGACCGGGCAACTCACTGTGCTCAACGAGGCCACGGGCGACTTCGTGCCGTTGTGAGCAAGCGCTATCCTCGCATTCGCCCCATTTCCTCTGTCCAAGACCTTCTGTTCCACCGCCGCGCCGGAGCGTACGCCGCATGACCACGCTGCCTGACCTGCCCAAAGCCGAGATCGCCATCGTCCAGATGACGAACGCCTTCCGTCGCGAGCAGAAGCTCGGTACGCTTTCCACCAACAAGCAGTTGACCGCCGCCGCACGCGCCTACGCGGCATACCTTGCGCGGACGGGAAACCTTTCACACAGCGCCGACGGCCGCAGCATGGACGACCGGGTGCGCGCACAGGGCTATCGCTTCTGCTGGCTCGCCGAGAACCTCTCATTCCGACGAGACTCCAAGGGATTCGCGACAGGCGCACTTGCCGACACGGTGGTCACGGGCTGGAAGAATTCCTCCGGGCATCGCGCGAATATGGTCTCGCCGAACGTCACCGAAATCGGCGTCGGGGTCGCGCGCGCGCCGGGAGCGAGCCCGACATTCTACTCCGTGCAGCTCATGGGGCGCCCGCCAGGCGGCAAATGCCGCGAGGTTCCGAAGGGTCGCTAGCGCGGGCCCGCATCGGCCCAAATCACGCCTTTCGCGCGCCACGGCGGCCGGCGTATGATCCGCCGCCCCATCCCGCAGGAGCCGACGCCGATGTCCAAAGACCTGGTCCAGCAGCAGTTCGGAGCCAACGCGGCCGCCTATGCGACATCGGCCGTGCACGCCAAGGGCGCGAGCCTCGCCCGCCTCGTCGAGCTGGTGCAGCCGAAAGGCGACTGGACGGCGCTCGACATCGCCACAGGCGCCGGGCACACCGCGCTGGCGTTCGCGCCGCACGTCGCCAGCGTCATCGCCAGCGACCTTACGCCCGAGATGCTCGTCGAGTCCGCCAAGCTCGCGACCACCAAGGGCTACACCAATATGACCACGGCGCTGGCCGACGCCGAGCGCCTGCCGTTTCCCGACGCGAGCTTCGACCTCGTCATGTCGCGCATCGCCCCGCACCATTTCCCCGACATCGCGGCGTTCCTCAGCGAGAGCCGGCGCGTGCTGAAGCCGGGTGGCACCTTCGCGCTCGTCGACAACGTGGCACCGGACGAGAACACGACGCCGGGATTTGCCACAAGCGACCTCGCCGCCGCCGACAAAGCCTACAACGGCTTCGAGAAGAAGCGTGATCCCTCGCACGGTCGCGCACTGACGACGGCGGAATGGACGCGCGCTATCGGTGACGCCGGCCTCAAGCTCACGCACACCGAGCACGCGCCAAAGGCGATGGATTTCGCGACGTGGTGCAAGACCATGAAGGTGCCGCAGGACACGGTCGCGGAGTTGCGCACCGTGCTGACGGGCGCGAGTGGCGCGCTCGCGGCCTTCCTCAAACCGACCGTTAAGGGTGACGCCATCGGCTTCACGCTCGACGAGCTGATCGCGATTGCAAAAAAGCCCGGCTGAACTCAGGCTGGGCACTTCTGGGAGCGAACTCATGTTGAATTTCTGGGATGCGAGCTGGGGCCTCGACGAGCGGCAGTGCCCTTGCGACGTTTACTTTGCCGAATATCTCGAACAGAAGAGCGTCAAGGGCGCCTCGATCTTCCACTTCGGCACCGGCAGCCACCATATCCTGGCGCTGCGCAATGCCCAGATCGGCGCGAACAACGCAATCCTCGGCATCACCGCATCGCCCGGCGAGTACGAGGCCTACGTCAAGCTACTGATCGAGAACCCGCGTCTCGGCGCCACCTACAAGGCGTACTTCGGAGACATCTACCAGCTCGACCCCCGTCTCCTTCCCGGGTTCGACTACGTCACGAACTTCCACGCCTGCGAGTTTCGCACCGAGAAAAACGACGCCTATGGCGCACTGACCGATCTCGAAATGACGCTCGTGCTCGCCGACAAGATCAAACCCGGCGGTGAGATGCATTTCTATACGGGATCGGACGGGTACCAAAAAACGCTCGCCGTCATCGACAGCCTGAAAGCCCAGCGCGGCTTCGCTGACACCGGCACCTACAAGACCCTGCGCATTTTAACAAAGCCGCGCTGAGCCGCCGACACCACAAGGATCGAACCGTTGAAGAAGCCCACTTGGCAGCCGCAGACCGTCGCTGCACAGGCCGGCGGTCACGTCGACCCCGTAACCGGAGCCATCGTGCCGCCGATCCAGCTCGCCTCGACGTTCGAGCGTGATCCCGACAACGCCTATCGCCGCGGCTACGTCTACGCGCGCCCGGACAACCCGAACGTCCGCGTCGCCGAGGAGGTCCTCCAGAAACTCGAAGGCGCCGCCGTCTCGATGTTGATGGGCTCCGGCATGGCGGCGGCGACGACGGCGTTCCTCGCGCTCGAACGCACACCCGACCGCCCCGCTCACGTCGTCGCGCCGAACATCATGTATTGGGCGCTCAAGAACTGGCTCGCCAACAGTGCGCCGACACTCGGCATCCACGCGACCTTCGTCGACGCAACTGACCCGCACGCGATTGCTGCCGCGATCCGGCCGGGTGAAACCCGCATGGTTTGGCTGGAAACGCCGGCCAATCCCATGTGGGGCATCTCCGACATCGCCGCCGCCGCCGAAGCCGCGCGCAAGGCCGGCGCGCTGCTCGGTGTCGACTCGACTGTCGCCACGCCAGTGCTGACCCAGCCGATCACGCTCGCTCAACGGGCATTCGGACATCATCGCCGGCGCGCTGCTGTTCGCGCGCGAGGACGCGGTGTCGGAACGCGCGAAGGTCTTGCGCTCCGGTCTCGGCGCCGTGCTCTCGCCGTTCGATGCATCGTTGCTGCTGCGCGGCATGCGCACGCTGCACCTGCGCGTTGCCCATCAGTCGGCCGCCGCCCTCACGATCGCGCGCCATTTCGTCGGCCACCGACGGGTTGCAGAGGTCCTGTATCCGGGACTACCGGGGCCGGGCCACAACGTCGCCGCGCGCCAGATGCAGGGCGGCTTCAGCGGAATGCTGTCAATCCGCGTCGCCGGCGGTGAAGCGGCCTCGATCGCCACCGCGGCGCGCGTCGAGCTGTGGAAGCGCGCGACGTCACTCGGCGGCGTCGAAAGCCTCATCGAACACCGCGCCAGCGTCGAAGGCGCCGGCACGCCGTGCCCGCCCGACCTCCTCCGCCTTTCCGTCGGCCTCGAAGATCCGGCCGATCTCATCGCGGATCTGGAGCAGGCGCTGTCTTTGAACGTCTAGCAAAGGATCCAACGATGTCGCGCGTGCCGCTCAAGGGAAAAAGTGACCTGCCGGCCGAATTGCAGCCGATGTGGGACAAGATGCTGGGCTACGGCGATTTCGCGAACCAATCCGGCGTGCTCGCCTACCGGCCGCCGATCTTCAAGAATGTCTGGAGCATGCTCACTGAGCTCGCCGCGGAAGGCCAGCTCCCCAAGCGGTATCTCGAGATTGCGCTCGTCGCGGTATCGATGCTCAACCGCTGCTCCTATTGCGTCTCGCATCACGCCCCCAAGCTCGAAGTCGAAGGCATTTCGGCCGAAGGCGTGGAGAAACTTCTCGAGTATGCCACGCACCCCGAGCTCGACGCCGTCGATCGGCTCGTCGTCGAGTATTCGATCGCCGTGAACGACAACTGGTCGCGCACCGGCGACGCCATGTTCGATCGGCTGAGGGCTCATTTCACCGATGCGCAGATCGTCGAGCTGACGTGGCGAATCGCGTTCTGCGGTGCGATCAACCGCTTCAGCGACATTCTCCAGGTGGAAGTCGAAGCCGGATCGAAGGAACAGGAAGCGGCTGAATAGCTCGCGCTTCACGCGGGATTGGGCTCGATCCACTTCCGCGCCAACTCGACGATTGGACCGTTCGGCTCGGCGAGCCCGCGCGCGATCATCTCGATGCGGGGGCGGTTCGCGCCCGGTTGGAGACGGTAGAGATTATACCGCGCCAGCGGCTCGTCCTTGTACGCGATCGCGAGCGACGCCGATGGCACGCCGACGATCGGGATGCGGCTGGTAGGCGTCGGGTGCCAGGCGAGCATCTCGCGATGCTCATGACCATGCAGCACGAGTTCGGCACCGTGGCGCGCCAGCACATCGGCCAGCGCGTCGGCATCCTTGAGATCGTGGCGCTTCTTCGATAGGCCCGGCAGCGGCGGATGATGAATGAGCACGACCCGCATCATGCCTTCGGCGCCGAGCCGGTCGAGAATCGACGCGAGACGGCGAAGCTGCTCCGGCCCCAATCGTCCGATCGCATACATGGGCCGCGTCGGCACCGCGGAGTTCAACGCGATGATCGCGAGCCTGCCGAAGCGGCGCACGAAGGGGAACGAATGCGCGCCACTCAACGCCTCGGCGATGGCATAGTCCGCAGCGGCGGAATTGGCGCTCATGTGCGGGAGCCAGCGTGCCGTGCCGATGTCGGCGCCTATGCCGCTGTAGATGTCATGGTTGCCGGGAATCACGGTGACGCAGTCAGGCGTGCCGAGTGTGCCGAGCCAGTCGAGCGCGATCGCATGCTCGACGGGGAGTCCGAGGTTGGCGAGATCGCCTGTTACGGCGATGTGGTCCGGATTTTGGGCACGCAGATCTTCGACCAGTCGGTCGAGCACGTCGCGGCTGTAGACGTGGCGGCGGCGGTGCTGCCAATTGAGCCAGCCAAGCAGGCGCTTCAGGTTCCAATGCCGGAGGTCAAGCTTGGGCAGTGGGCTGAGATGTACGTCCGACAGGTGCGCCAGGGTAAATTCTGCGCCGCCTTGGTCCACCTCCTCCATCGCGTATCGGCCTGCCATCGTGGTGCGGTTCAAGGCGTCGGCGACGCCGGTATCCTCGGTTCGACCGGGGTTATATGTCACAATGCGGACGGCCGCAAAGCGGGCAACCCTTAAGCAGTGACGACGTTGTATTTCCCAGGTTGCCCGATCCCACTGGCAACGCGGGGCCGGGCCGGGGTATATGACTGCCATGAGCGATATTCTGAGCAAGATCACCCAGTACAAGCTCGCCGAGATCGCGGAAGCGAAGCGGGTGCGGCCGCAGGCTGCCGTCGAGGAGGCGGCGCGCCGAGCGCCCCCGGTGCGGTCGTTCGCCGGAGCACTGGAGCGACGTACGCGCGAGGGTCAGTTCGCGCTGATCGCCGAGATCAAGAAGGCGTCGCCGTCGAAGGGGTTGATCCGCGCCGACTTCGATCCGCCGGCACTCGCGAAAGCTTACGAGGCGGGCGGCGCTGCGTGTCTTTCCGTACTGACCGACACGCCGTCGTTCCAGGGCGCGCCCGAGTATCTCACAGCCGCCCGCAAGGCGACGCGGCTCCCCGCGCTGCGCAAGGACTTCATGCTCGATACCTACCAGGTCGCGGAAGCGCGCGCGTGGGGTGCGGATTGCATTCTCATCATCATGGCGCAGATCGAAGATGCGATCGCGCGTGACCTCGCCGCCGCCGCGCAGGCATGGGGCATGGACGCGATCGTCGAGGTTCATGACGATGCCGAACTGGATCGCGCGCTGGCCTTGCCGTGCAGACTGATCGGCATCAACAATCGCAACCTCAAAACGTTCGAGACGGCGCTCGCGACGACCGAGCGGCTGGCGCCACGCGTGCCGACGGACCGCATCGTGATCGGCGAGAGCGGTATCTCGACCCATGCCGACCTCGAGCGGTTGGCAAAAATTGGCGTGCGCTCGTTCCTCGTCGGTGAGAGCCTGATGCGGAAGGATGACGTCACGGCCGCGACGCGCGCGTTGCTCACGGGGAACGGTGCATGAGCCGCCTTTCGCATATCAACACGGCCGGCGACGCCGTGATGGTCGACGTGACGGAGAAGGCGGTCACGAACCGCACCGCGCACGCATCCGGGTTCGTCGCGATGGCGCCCGAGACGCTGGCGCTCGTGACTACCGGCGAAGCCAAGAAGGGCGATGTTCTGGCCGCCGCACGGCTCGCCGGCATCATGGCGGCGAAGCGCACGTCCGAGCTCATCCCGCTCTGCCATCCGCTCGCCATTACCAAGGCCGCCGTCGATTTTGAGATGCAGTCCGATCCGTGCGGCATCGCCGTGTCGGCCGAGGTCAAGGTGACGGGGCAAACCGGCGTCGAGATGGAAGCGCTGACGGCCGTTTCGGTCGCGTGCCTCACGATCTACGACATGCTCAAGGCTGCCGATCGCGGCATGGTGATCGGGCCCCTGCGGCTCCTCGAAAAGACCGGCGGCCGTTCCGGCGTCTGGCGGGCCGATGCCTCCCCCGACGGGAAAGGCTGACGACATGGCTGCCTCCGCGCTATCGGTCGACGAAGCGCTGGCGCTGCTGCTCGCTGACGCAAAGCCGCTCGGCACAGAGCGTGTTTCGATTACTGCCGCCCACGGACGCGTTCTCGCCGAGCCGCTTTCGGCGCGCCTGACGCAACCGCCCTTCGATGCCTCGGCCATGGACGGCTACGCGATCCGCACCGCTGATGCCGCAATGCTGCCGGCGCGCCTCAAGCTGATTGGCGAATCCGCCGCTGGGCACCCTTTCGCTGGTCGCATCGGCGCCGGCGAGGCCGTGCGCATCTTCACCGGCGCACCCGTGCCCGAAGGCGCCGACGGCGTCGTCATCCAGGAAGACAC
>LNEA01000600.1 GCA_001464855.1 Rhizobiales bacterium Ga0077530 | reverse complement strand
GCAATTCTGTCGACCGGTGATGAACTCGTCGCTCCCGGCGAAACACCCGGCGTCGGCCAGATCGTATCGTCGAACCATCTTGGGATCGGCGCTTTGATGCACAGCGTCGGCGCCGAGGTGATCCAACTCGGCATCGCCCGAGACACGCGGGCAAGTTTGATCGAGCACGTCGAGCGGGCGAAATCGGCGGATGTCCTGGTGACGATCGGCGGCGCGTCGGTCGGCGATCATGATCTCGTCGCGCCCGTGCTTTCGCAGCAAGGGATGGAGCTGGCGTTCTGGAAAATCGCGATGCGCCCGGGAAAGCCGCTGATGAGTGGCCGCCTCGGCCCGCTGCGCGTCGTCGGCCTGCCCGGCAATCCCGTGTCGTCGCTCATTTGCGCGCGCGTATTCCTGGTGCCGCTTGTCGAACACCTCGCCGGCGCGCCCCGGCCCGCCGACGTCACGCGCCCCGCAAAAGCCGCGGTCGCCATCGAAGCGAATGGGCCCCGCCAACACTACATGCGGGCGACGCTCGCCTCTGGGACGGACGGCACACTCATCGTCACGCCTGTGCGCTCGCAGGATAGCTCGCTGCTCTCGCCACTCGCGATCGCCGACTGCCTCGTGGTGCGCCCGCCGCGCGCCGCTGCGGTTTCGGCCGGCGATATCGTGCCGGTGCTGTCGCTGGATCTCTAGCGGCTAGTCACCAGCGAGTTCGATCATCCCCTTGCTATCGACAACGATCACGGGCCCTCGGCGCCGTTCGATCCAGCCGCGCACGATCACACGGCGCCCCTCCAACGCACGCGGCTCG
>LNEA01000599.1 GCA_001464855.1 Rhizobiales bacterium Ga0077530 | reverse complement strand
CCGTGCAGCGTCATCAGCGACACGCGCTCGCCGTCATCGCCCTGCTCGACATCCATCACCAGAGCAACGTGCTCGAGGAACCCGCCGAGGGACTCGAACTGGTGCATAAATCGGATCAGCTCCTTGAGGTTTTCAAGTCGCGACTGTGCCTGCGGGCTCTTGTCCGCCTGCCACATGCTCGTGTAGCCGCTCTCGTCGAGGATCAACTCGGCCAGCTCGGTGTGGCGCATATCTTCGACGCGCCCCCGCCAGCGCAGGAACGCCGCCACGAGATCGCCGAGCGACCGGCGCGCTTTCGGTTTCAACTCGTCGCTCTCGGCGAGCATCCGTGCGGCTTCGAACATGGGAACGCCGGTGGCGCGCGCGAGGTCGTGGATCTGCTTGATCGTCGCGTCGCCGAGGCCGCGCTTCGGCACGTTGACGATGCGCTCGAATTTCAAGTCGTTCGACGGGTTGTGCGTGATCTCCAGGTAGGCGATCGCATCCTTGATCTCCTGGCGCTCATAGAAGCGCGGACCGCCGATGACCCGATACGGGAGTCCCATCGTGATGAAGCGAATCGCAACCTCATTCAGCCGCTGGCCGTTCTTCGACGCGCGTTCGATCTCCTCGCCGATCGTACGCGCTTCCTCCTCGTCGTCCCACACGCCGAGTATGGCGACCTTGTCGCCCAGCTCGCCGTCGGTGAAGAGCGTCTTTCCGAGCCGACCGGTGTTGTGCCCGATCAAACCCGAAGCGGCTCCGAGAATGTGGCCGGTGGAGCGGTAATTGCGTTCGAGTCGAATGACAGCGGCACCAGGAAAGTCCGTCTCGAAGCGCAGGATGTTGTCGACCTCGGCACCGCGCCAGCCGTAGATCGACTGGTCGTCGTCGCCGACGCAGCAGAGGTTCGGCGAACCTTGCGCGAGCAGCCGCAGCCACTGGTACTGGACGACATTGGTGTCCTGGTACTCGTCGACGAGAATGTAGCGAAAACGCCGCTGATAATCGGCCAGCACGTCAGGATGCTCGCGAAAGAGGCGCAGCGACTCGAGCAGCAGGTCGCCGAAATCCACCGCATTGAGCTCCTTCAGCCGCTGCTGATAAGCCGCATAAAGCCGCGCCCCCATGCCGGCGAAGGCCTGTCCATCGCTGGCGCTCACTTTGTCCGGGGTCAGCCCCTTGTTCTTCCAGCCATCGAGGAGGGCTGCGAACTGGCGGCCGGGCCAGCGATCCTTGTCGAGGCCGGCGGCTTCGATCACCTGCTTGGCGAGGCGAAGTTGGTCATCGACGTCGAGGATCGTGAAGCCAGCCTTGAGCCCGACCATCTCGGCGTGCCGACGCAGGATCTTCACCCCGATAGCGTGGAACGTGCCGAGCCACGGCATCCCTTCGACGGCGCCGCCGATGAGCGCACCGATGCGCTCCTTCATCTCGCGCGCCGCCTTGTTGGTGAAGGTGACCGCGAGCACCTGCGACGGAAAAGCTTTGTGGCTCGCGAGAATGTGGGCGATGCGGGTCGTGAGCACGCGCGTCTTGCCGACGCCGGCCCCCGCCAGCACCAATACAGGGCCCTCCGTCGTTTCGACGGCACTCCGCTGCTCGGCGGTCAGGCCGGCAAAATAGGGAGCCGGAGCCGCCGCCATCGCCCTTTGGGAAACCGGTAATCGCGCAGGATCATCCGCACCCGCCCTTACAGCCGGCGCCTCGGGCAGATCGAACGGCGGCTCGTCGGATGCATCGACATCCGGCTGGCTGGCGGGGGGACTGTACTTCACGTGATTCGCTGACATGACGGTCACTTATAGCACGCAACCCGCGGCGGCAATTCGGCGGCAGAATGGCGCCGGATGAGGAAAGTGGGTGGCCGGGCCCGGGGGCAATTGGAAGCGTCGGCGGGCGACAACATGGCTTCCTTTGCCCCTACTGCGGGCGTACTGTGCGGCCCGAACGAATGATAGTAACGGGAGGAGAGACCGTGCAGCTCCAAATGACCGGGCGCAATGCCCTGATCACTGGCGCCAGCCTGGGAATTGGGCTTGCGATCGCCAAGAACTTTGTCGGCGCCGGCGCCAACGTCGCCATTACGGCGCGGCGTCAGGAACAACTCGACATCGCCAAGCGCGAGTTGCAGGCGCTCGGCACCAGCACCACCAAGATCGCCGCCATCGCTGCCGACGTCAGCAAGGCCGAGGACTGCGCACGCGTATTCGCCGCCGCCGAGAAGGCGCTCGGCCCGCTCGACGTCCTGGTCAACAACGCCGGCACGTCCAAGACCGGATCGTTCGAGACCATCACCGACGAAGTCTGGCAGGCCGACTTGGATCTGAAACTGTTCGCGCAGATCCGGCTCGCTCGCCTGGCCTTTCCGGGCATGAAATCTCGCAAATACGGACGTATTATCAACGTCCTGAATACCGCCGCGAAGGCGCCGGGCGCCGGGCGCGCACCGACGGCCGTATCTCGCGCCGCCGGCATGGCGCTGACCAAGGTGCTTGCGGGCGAAGGAGCACCGCACAACGTCCTCGTCAACGCAGTGCTGGTCGGGCGCATCGAGAGCGACCAGTGGGTCCAGCGTCACGCCCATGAAAACAAAGGGCGAAGCCTCGCCGCCTACTACGAGGACATGGGCAAGGACATTCCGATGGGTCGGGTCGGCACAGCGCAGGAGTTCGCCAACATGGTGCTGTTCCTCGCTTCCGATGCCGGATCCTACATCGCGGGCACTGCGATCAACATCGACGGTGGCGCTTGCCCGGTCGTTTGACGTCCACACCAACCGAGGAACGCCCGCGGCGCGGTCCCGGGCCGACATGAACCGACTGCCGGCGGCGGTTCGCCATCGCGACGCTCCCGCCGGCAAAAGACGACCTACCGGAGCACATGTAATGCGTATCGATGTTCGGGTGCTGGCGCACGCGATTGTCCTTGCCGCCCTGACGGCCGCACCTTTGGCGGCAGCCGAGATCCCAGGTACTTCGGCGATCACTACGGTCACCGTCTTTCCCCGCGGCGCCGAGATCACGCGAACCGCTCAACTTAAGATCGCCCAAGGCGAGCATATCCTGATCTTCAAGGATCTGCCGGCGCAGGCACTTGGCGCCTCGATCCGCGTCGAGGGTCGCAGCACGGGCCGGCTCGAAATCGGATCTGTCGATACCCGCAAGGTCCAGGTTCCGCGCCTCGATCCCGCCACGAGCCAAAGTGAACGACGTAAGCTCGAGTTGGCGGTCGAGAAGCTCGACGATGAGCGCGCCGTCGTCACCGCCGAGGTCACGGCCGCCGAAACGCAAAAGAAATTCATCGAAGCGCTGATCGCGCTGCCAAACCGGCCTCCTGCGGCCGCGAGTTCCCAAGGCGAGAAGCGCGAGGAATGGGGCGACATGGTCACCCTGATCGGCACACGGCTCGCCGAGACGGAGAAGGCGCGGCTCGCGGCAGCCATCAAGGTGCGCGACTTCGACCGGCGCATCGACGATCTCGAGAAGGCGCTCTCCAGCCTCGCGCCGGTCGAAGACGAGCGCACCGAGGTGCGCGTCAACGTCGCCGCCGCGGCAGGCCTCGAAGCGACGGTGCTGATACGCTATCAGGTGCCCTCGGCAACCTGGCATTCGCTCTACGATGCACGCCTCATGACGGGTGCGCGCAATGTGGCCCCCGGGCTGACCCTCATCCGTCGCGCCGCGATCCAGCAGCGTTCCGGCGAGGACTGGCGCGACGTGTCGCTATCATTGTCCACGACGCGGCCGTCGAGCGGCGCCGCCGCGCCATCGCTATCCTCGCTCACGGTCGACTACATGTCGGAAATGCCCGCGCCCCGGCCCTACGCGAGCCCGGCCCCGGTCGCACGCAGTCGCGACGCAGCCGCCCCGCAAGTCGCGCGAGAGGATGCAGGCGCCACGGCGGAAAAGGCCGAAAGTCGAGAAATGGCGATCGAGGAACAGCAGGCGACCGTCGAGGCGACACCCTTTCAGGCCGTTTTTTCCATTCCCAGCAAGATGACCGTGCTGACCACCGGCGAGGTCAAGCGAACGCAGATCGATGATGCCAAGGTCGAGCCGGCTATCGTGGTCCGCGCGGTGCCGCGACTCCAGACCCAGGCGTATCTGTACGCCAAGGTGACGATGCCCAAGGCGACGGCCTATCTGCCCGGTCAAATATCGCTGTTCCGCGACGGGACCTACGTGGGGATAGGCCAGTTGCCGCTACTGTCGCCCGGGCAGGAGCACGAAATCGGCTTCGGCGCCGACGACTCGGTTCGGGTCCGCTATGCGACGATCGAGGACAAGCGCGGCGAGACCGGGCTGATCTCCTCGTCGCAAACGGACACTCGGTCGTTCCGCACCGTCGTCAAGAATCTGCACGAGCGGGCAATCGCGATCTCCGTGCTCGATCACATGCCCGTCTCGAAGCAGCAGGACATCAAGGTCGAGTTAACCGGAAAGACGCCGCCGACACGGCGCGACGTCGACGACAAGCGCGGCATCCTCGCGTGGGAGGCGACGTTGCAGCCGGACGAGGAGCGACAGATCGAATTTGGCTATCGGATTTCGTGGCCGGCTGGAAAGCGGGTCATCTACGGGCGCTGAGCACGGCCCGGGAGCGCACCGGCGATACGTCTACCGCACCAAACGAACAAAAGGGCCGCTCAAGGAATGAACGGCCCAGGTCTAGGGAGGAAACGCCCGAAGTGGGCAATAGCAACGACAACAATGATTATCGCGGCTACATTGATCAGCATGCCTACGCATTGCTGATTCGGCAATGTCAACACAGCTTTTGCATGCGGAAAGACGGATGTTGATTGCTGACATGCGTCAAATGAGCCACATCAGATCACGACAATTCTCAATTCTGCAACACACCTCCCGACTGCATGAGGCCTTCCTTGTCCCGATCGGTTGCCGGCTTCTCCGCCCTGCTCAAGACCGCCCATCACCTCGCCGATCTGTCTAGCGGTGTGATCCTGCCGCGCTTCCGGCGCCCAATCTCTATTGACGACAAAGGCAGCAAGTTCGGCTTCGATCCCGTCACCGCCGCCGACCGCGATGCCGAGCGCGCGATCAGCCGCTATCTGGCCCGCAACTATCCAGGCCACGCCATCGTCGGCGAGGAGCATGGCGGCCGCGACGGCGACGGGTCGAGCACGCTGCGGTGGGTGATCGATCCCATCGACGGCACCAAGGCATTCATTATGGGTAGCCCGATGTGGGGCACGCTCATCGGGCTTCTCGACGGCGACACGCCGGTGCTGGGGATGATGAACCAGCCCTTCACCGGCGAACGGGTGTGGTCAGGGCAGGCCGCCGCGCACTGGCGTACCTCCGATGGGCGCACGCGCCGGGTGCGGACGCGGGCCTGCAAGCGACTTGCCGAGTGCATCGTTACGACAACAAGTCCCGATCTGCTCGGCAAGGACGACCGCGAGCGGTTCAATTCCATCGCCTCGCGCGCGCGCCTGACGCGATATGGCGGCGATTGTTACGGCTACTGCCTTCTGGCAGGGGGGCACGTCGACCTCGTCATCGAGACTGGCCTGAAGCCGCATGATGTCGTCGCCCTCATTCCCATCATCGAGCGCGCTGGCGGACGTATCACCACATGGGACGGCGATTCGGCGACGGGTGGCGGCCGGATCGTGGCCGCGGGAGATCCTGCGCTCCACGCCGCCGCCGTGAAAATTCTGGCCGGTTGAGGACTCGGCACCGGATCGCCGACGCGGATGCAGATATCGATGCGGACGAGGCACACAAGATGAATGCCCTGTCAGCGATCCGCCACTATTCCGCAACGCCGCTGAGTTTCAGTCCGCGCCCGGACTCGAAGATTTAAGGAAAGGGACACTCATGATCCGAACTCTCGCACTAGCCCTTGCCGCTGTCGGCACCATGACGCTCCTCGCGAGCGGCGCCCAAGCCCAGTGCGCGCCAAATTCCGTGACAGGTGTTGGCCGACCATCCATCACGGGCCCTGGTGCGCGACTCAGCGCGCGAACGGCTTGGCGGCGTGCGGTCTTCGCTCGGCGGGGCCTCGGCGCGCGCTACGCCGTCATCAGTCGAGCCCAGCGCACGAGCCACTCTTGCCGCCCCGTCGGCAATCGCACGCTGTGCCGCTTCTCCGCGACGCCCTGCCGTCTCTAAAGACCAGCGCTTGCTTGTGCATCGGCGTCCGCAGGTTTTAGCAGGACGTTCCTCTATTTTGGGCCCTGTTGCAGCGC
The DNA here is from genome assembly GCA_001464855.1 of Rhizobiales bacterium Ga0077530. Taxonomy (GTDB): domain Bacteria; phylum Pseudomonadota; class Alphaproteobacteria; order Rhizobiales; family Hyphomicrobiaceae. The sequence continues at coordinate 4,753 of LNEA01000599.1, read as the reverse complement.
AACCGTAGACGCGACGCGCCGGTCATGAGATCGTGCGTCGCGAAATGGCGGAGGCGGCCGCATGTCCAGCAATCTCGATTTTGATGCGATCGTCGCGTACATCCGCGACGCCAGCGTCACTCGCCCGCCCGGCGAATACACCGAACGGCGCATCGAACTTGCCAAGGCCGTGCGCATGGCGATCGAGCGCTTCAAGCCTGGCGAAACGCCGGCAATCATCGGCGCCGGCGTCGATCTCTATGGCATCGACGCGATACGCGCCGTGCGGGAACTTGAGCAATTTCCAAAAAGCTGACGCGGCCAGCGCGGCGCGCTGGAGGCGTAGAGACTCAGGTCAATCCGACCTCAGTTCAGCTTACCCTTGAGGTCGCGGATCGAGCGGCTCATCAGGTCGGCGCCGCCGTCCGTTGCGAGCTTCTCTGAGATCAAGCGCTCAGCCGTCGACATCGCAACATCGACCGCAGCGGCGCGCACTTCGCTGACCGCCTGGGCTTCGGCGCGCGAAATCTTTTCCTCAGCGAGGCGGGTGCGGCGCTCGAGCTGCTCCTTTAGCGCGCGTGCGCTCTCGGCCTTCATCGCTTCCGCCTCGCGCCGCGCTTCCGCGATGATCGCCTTGGCTTCATCATCGGCCGCGCGCTGCTTGCGCTGGTAGTCGGCGAGCAGATCCTGGGCTTCCTCGCGGAGGCGGCGGGCCTGATCGAGCTCCTTGCGCACGGTGTCGGCGCGGTCGTCGAGCGCCTTGGTCACCAGCGCCGGCACGCCCATTTTGACGAGAATGCCGACGAAGATCAGGAACGAAATCGCGACCCAGAACTCAGGCGAATTGATATGAAACATGGCTCGCGTTTCCCTTTGCGCTCTCGGCCTCAGCCTGCGCGTGATGCTGCGCGCGTCTTGGCGAGCGCCTGACGCACCTCGTCGGCGGAAACTTGCTTGCCGGTCAGCGCTGCAACCACATCCGCCGCCGTGCTCGACGCGATCTCATCGACGCTCGTCAGTGCCCGCGTCTTGGTTTCCGCGATCCGCTTTTCGGTCTCGACCAGTTTGGCGTTGAGCTGCGCCTCGACGCGGTGACGTTCCGCTTCGGTCTGCGCGGCCAGCTTATCGCGTGTTTCCTTCGCGAGTCCCTGGGCCTTGCCGCGGGCATCCGCCATCGACTGCTCGTAAGCCTTGAGCGCGGCGTCGGTTTCCATCTTCATCCGTGCGGCCTCGTCGAGATCGCGCTGGATGCGATCCCGACGCTCCTCGATGACCTCGCCGATGCGCGGCAGCGCAATCCGCGCCATGAGGAAATAGAGCGCGCCGAACGACAGCGCCAGCCAGAAGAGCTGTGCCGAGAAGGTCCGCGGGTCGAACGGCGGGAATGCATCCGGCGCGGCTGCGGTCGGAATGAACTCGCCGGTCGTGGCTGCGACCACCCCGAGAAGCAACGTGGACATTGCGCCCCTATCGTAGGTTTGGCATCGGGCGATGCCGATGCCGGAACACGCGGTGCGGCGATCCAGGATCGCCGCGTCTCATGCCGTTTCGCTGATCCGCGAGGATCAGACGACGAACAGCAGCAGCAGCGCGACGAGCAGCGAGAAGATGCCGAGCGCTTCCGTCAGGGCGAAGCCGAGCAGCAGCGTGCCGCGCTGGCCATCGGCCGCCGACGGGTTGCGCAGGGCGCCCGAGAGGAACTGGCCGAACAGGTTGCCGAGGCCGATGCCTGCGCCCGCCATGCCGAGGCACGCGAGACCGGCGCCGATGTACTTTGCTGCGACTGGATCCATGATGATCTCCTGAGGGTTGATCGACTATTTCGGTTGTTGGGTGATTTATCCCGGTGCCGGATGCGCGCTAGTGATGCGCGCCGTGCACCGCGTCGTTGAGATAGACGCACGTCAGCACTGCGAAGACGTAGGCCTGCAGAACCGCGACCAGCACTTCGAGTGCCGTCAGCGCGACGGCCATCAGCAGAGGCAGGGGCGAAATGATGCCCCAGGCGCCGGCGGCGATCAGGGAGCCGATGAAGCCCGCGAAGATCTTGAGCGCGATATGACCAGCGAGCATGTTGGCAAAGAGGCGTACCGACAGGCTGAGCGGGCGCGACAGGAACGAGATGACCTCGATCGGCACCATCAACGGCAACAGCGCCGGCGGCACATCCGGGACAAACAGCTTCAGGAAGCTCGCGCCCTGCGTGGCGACGCCATAGACGATCACGATGCCGATCACGAGTAGCGCCAGCGCTGCCGTGACGATGATGTGGCTCGTCACCGTGAACCCGCCTGGAACCATGCCGAGCAGGTTGCAGATGAGCACGAAGATAAACAGCGAGAACACCAGCGGAAAGAACTTCATGCCTTCCTGGCCGACGTTCTCGCGGACCGTGTTCGCCACGAATTCGTACAAGATCTCAGCGACCGACTGCATCCGCGTCGGCACGAGGGAGCGCCCGCGCATCGACAGGATGAGGAACGCCGAGATCACCCCCACGGCAATAACCATGAAGAGGGCGGAGTTGGTGAAGGATGTATCGAAACCAAAGAGCTTCAACGAAAGAAGCTGCTTGATCTCGAACTGAGAAATGGGGCTATGCCCCCCGTCAGCGCCCGCAGCCACGTGCCCGTATCCCTTACCTGTCCTCGTCGTCGACGTCCCGAACGGACGGCGCCGGTGGTGTCTTATCGCGCATCGCAGACCTGATGACGTTCAGGATTCCCGCGGCCGCGCCCAACAAAAAAAACAGGACGAACATGATCGGCTTTTGCAAACCGAGCCACTTGTCCAGATACCAACCGATCAGACCGCCGGCAACGATGCCGCCGATCAGTTCAGCCGAAGCCCGAAGCCCGCGACTTGCCGGCGACGGACCTTGCGGCCTTGTGCCCTGATCGCGCTGCCGGGTGACCGTCTCGAGGCGCTGCCCGATGTCCTGCGATCGCCGCCTCAGCGCTTCTCGATCCTCTGGCGAGATCTCGCCGTGGGGATCGGGTCGCTTGCTGTCGTCGCCCGACATGTATGGCTACCCCGACGCGCTCCGAGGACCGGTGCGCGGCCACTTCCAACTGCGCGGCGACCATAGTTAGGGGCCATTGGGGTGTCAAGAAAGCGTGATTGCCCTCCTGGTGCCGCAAAGGCGGCGAAAGCGCGCAGGCGGAACGTCCGCCCCGGCCGGCAGCGAAGGGTCACCGGGCTTTCGCCGGATTCGGTGCCTCAGGCCGGGTCACGCCGCGTCAAATTCCCCTGCCAGGAACAGCCGGTAGGCCGGATTGTCGGTCTCGTCCCAGTAGGGATAGCCGAGCGCGTCGAGCCGCTCCTTGAGCTGGGCGCGCGCTTCCGGCGCCACCTGTATACCCGCCAGAATGCGCCCATAGTCGGCGCCGTGATTGCGATAGTGGAACAGCGAAATGTTCCACTGCGGCTCCAGGCTTTCCAGGAACATCAATAGCGCTCCCGGCCGCTCGGGAAACTGGAAGCGATAGATCAGCTCGTCCGTCAGCCCCGGCGCGCGCCCACCGACCATGTAGCGGACGTGCTCCTTGGCCATCTCGTTGTCGCTCATATCGAGGACGGGGAAACCTTCCTCCCGCAGCCGCGCGATGATCTCATGCTTCTCCGCCTCGCCGCGATGGAGCGCGATGCCGGCAAAAATCTGCGCCGGCGTCGAGGCATCGGCATAGCGGTAGTTGAATTCCGTGATGGCGCGGCCCTGGAGCGTGCGGATGAAGCCGCGATAACTTCCAGGTTTCTCGGGCAGCGTCACCGCCAGCAGCGCCTCGCGATGCTCGCCCACTTCGGCGCGATCGGCGATGGTGCGCAGGCGATCGAAGTTCAGGTTGGCGCCGCTGTTGACGGCGATGAGGCTGCCGGCGTCGGTTCCCTTAGCTGTCCTTTGGCGCTCGGCGTAGATCTTGAGCCCCGCGAGGCTCAACGCTCCCGACGGCTCGGCGACCGCGCGCGTATCGTCGAAGATGTCCTTGATCGCCGCGCACATGCCGTCGATGTCGACGGTGATGATCTCGTCGAGCAGGTCGCGGCAGAGGCGGAAGGTTTCCTCGCCCGCGCGGCGCACGGCGACGCCATCGGCGAACAGGTCGACCTGGTTGAGGGTCACGATCTCGCCTGCGTCCACGGCCGCCTTCATGCTCGCCGCGTCGACCGGCTCAACCCCGATGACCTTGGTCTTGGGGCTCAGGAATTTCACGAATGCCGCGACGCCAGACGCGAGGCCGCCGCCGCCGATCGGCACGAAAATCGCCTCGATCGGGTCGGGATGCTGGCGCAGGATTTCGAGGCCGACCGTGCCCTGCCCCGCGATGACATCGGGATCGTCGAACGGGTGGACGAACGTCAGGCCCTGGGCCGCCTCCAATTCGCGCGCTTTGGCATAGGCTTCGTCGAACGCATCGCCGTGCAGGATCGCGTTGCCGCCGAGCTGACGCACCGCCTCGACCTTGATCGCCGGCGTCGTGTTCGGCATCACGATCGTCGCCTTGATGCCGAGCTTCTTCGCCGCCAGCGCCACGCCCTGCGCGTGGTTGCCGGCCGAGGCACAAATCACGCCGCGCGCGCGCGCCTCATCCGACAGCCCCACGATCTTGTTGTAGGCGCCGCGCAGCTTGAACGAGAAGACCGGCTGCAGATCCTCACGCTTCAGCAGCACCTGCCGACCGAGCCGCTCGGACAGGCGCGGCAGCGGATCGAGCGCGGTGACCTCCGCGACGTCATAGACGCGCGCGGTGAGGATGGCTTGAGCATAGTCGCTCAG
>LNEA01000598.1 GCA_001464855.1 Rhizobiales bacterium Ga0077530 | reverse complement strand
GCCATCGGCGACGCCGTCCGCACCGACATCGCGGCCGCTGCGGGCGCTGGCGTCGATGCGCTGCTGATAGCCGGCGGCCTGCACCGCGACGAGGTGATGTCGGACGGCAAGATCGACCGCGCACGGCTCGCCGACCTGCTGGCACCTCCCGCCGCGCAGCCCGTGGCGGCGATGGTACACCTCACCTGGTAAGGATGATGCCCGGAAGTGCGCTCTGCCGGGCCTTTGGGCAGATCGTACGCCTGTCGAATTGATGCACAGTCAGCGCCGGCATGGTACCAATCCATGCCTTCGCCCGTTGCTGCGGAAACCGCAGTTGCCGCGCTGAGCAGAGATTACCCTTCGATAGCCGCAGCGTTCTCAACGGAGGCGCCGCGCCAACGCGACGCGGAGTTGCCGCCGGATGCCCATCAGCAGGTTCTTCATCGATCGCCCGATCTTCGCGATCGTCATTTCGGTGTTCATTACGATCGTCGGCGCTATCGCGTATATGGCACTGCCCGTCACTCAGTTTCCTGAAATTTCCCCACCGACGATCACCGTCAGCGCCACCTATCCCGGCGCCGGAGCCCAGACCGTCGCCGACACCGTCGCAGCCGTGATCGAACAGGAGATCAACGGCGTCGACGGCATGATCTACATGTACTCCCAGTCGACGCAGCAGGGCACGCTGGCAATCACCGTCACGTTCGACATCGGCTACGACATCGACAAGGCGCAGGTGCTCGTTCAGAACCGCGTCGCGGCGGCGGAGCCACGCCTGCCGGAAGAGGTGCGCCGCTCGGGCGTGCAGGTGCGGAAGAATTCTCCCGACCTGCTGCTCGTCGTCCACATGGTGTCGCCCGACAACACGTACGATCAGGTCTACATTTCAAACTACGCCCTGCTCAACGTGCGCGACGCCCTCGCCCGCATTCCCGGCGTCGGCTCGGTCAACGCATTCGGCGCATCGCGGCGCTCAACCTCACCGCTGAGGAGGTCCTCGCGGCGTTGCGCCAGCAGAACATCCAGGCGGCCGGTGGCTCGCTGGGTGAGCCGCCGATGCCCGGCCAGGGGGCGTTCGAGCAATCGCTGCAACTCCGCGGCCGACTGCTCGAAGCCAAGGAATTCGAAGATATTGTCGTCAAAAGCGGTACCAACGGCCGCACCGTGCGCCTCAAGGACGTCGCGCGCGTTGAACTCGGCGCGATCTCCTACAACACCTACGGCTACATGGATCGCAATCCAGCGACCGTGCTGGCGGTGACCCAGGCGCCCGGCACCGATGCGCTCAAGACGGCCAGCGACGTCAAGAAGATGATGGTCGAGCTCGCGCCAAACTTCCCGAAAGGGCTCGAGTACCGCATCATCTATAACCCGACAGAATTTATCGAGGTGTCGATCAAGGCATTGATGATGACGATCCTCGAGGCTATTGCCCTCGTCGTTCTCGTCATCATCGTGTTCCTTCAGACGTGGCGGGCGACGCTGGTCCCGCTGCTCGCAATCCCCATCTCGCTCATCGGCACGTGCGCCGTGATGCTGGCCCTCGGCTACTCGATCAATTCGCTCACCCTGTTTGGGCTCGTGCTCTCGGTCGGTATCGTCGTCGATGACGCGATCGTCGTCGTCGAGAACGTCGAGCGGCGTCTGCGTGACGGCCTGTCCCCCATGGAGGCCGCGCGCGCCACCATGGACGAAGTCGGCACGGCACTGATCGCGATTGCCCTGGTTCTGGTGGCCGTGTTCGTGCCCTCGGCCTTCGTCGGCGGTATCACCGGCGCTTTCTTCCGCCAGTTCGCCGTGACGATCGCCACCGCGACGATCATCTCGGTCTTCGTCTCGTTGACGCTGTCGCCGTCGCTCTGCGGCCGCCTGTTCAAGCCGCACAAGGATCACGACGCAGAATCGAATCACCGCAAGTCGATCGGCGAAATCGTGATGTGGCCGGTGCACAAGGGCTTCGGGTACTTCAACCGCGGTTTCGACGCTTTCGCGAACGGCTACGGTCGCTTCGTCAGAGGGCTGTCGTGGACCGCGCCGTTCATGCTGGTGATCTATGTGGGTCTGATGGCAGGCGCCGTCCTGCTCGTCATGCGCACGCCGACCGGATTCATTCCGGCGACGGACCGCGGCATCGTGATTGTCTCTCTCACGCTTCCGCCCGGGGCCTCCATCGAGCGCACCAACGAGGTCATGAAGCAAGCCAACGATATCATTCTATCGACGCCGGGCTTCAAGCATACGTCAGGATTCGTCGGCCGGTCCGGCGCTACCTTCACCAATGCGTCGAACGCGGCAGCCATGTTCAGCGTTCTGGAGGATCACGCCGAGCGTGACCGTCTCGGTCTGACCATCGACTCGATGACGGCCGACGTGCGCAAGCGCCTCGCCGTGATCCAGGATGCCCAGGCGCTCGTCTTCGTGCCGCCCGCCGTGCGCGGCATGGGGAATGCTGCCGGCTTCTCGATGCGGCTTCAGGATCGTCTCGCGCTTGGCTCGACGGCGCTGTTCAAGGCGTCCGAAGATCTGATCAACCGGGCGCGCCAGACACCCGGCATCTCGAACATCTTCACGACCTTCCAGATCTCGACGCCCCAGGTCTTCGTCGACGTCGACCGCCTCAAGGCGCAAATGCTCAACGTGCCGGTCGGTTCGATCTTCGAAGCGATGCGCATCTACATGGGCTCCGCCTACGTCAACGACTTCAACATGTTCGGCCGGCCCTATCGCCTCGTCATTCAGGCCGATGCGGACTTCCGCGCCGATCCCGCGAACGTTGCGCGGATTCGCGTGCGCAGTACCGATGGTCAGATGGTGCCGCTCGGGTCGCTCGTCACGTTCCGTGAGATTGCCGGTCCTGAGCGCGTGCCCCGCTACAATCTTTTCCCGACAGTCGAGGTGAACGGTTCGGCCGCGAGCGGCGTGTCGTCGGGGCAGGCCCTCGAAATCATGCAGAAGATTGCCGACGAGGTGCTGCCGCCAGGCATTACCTTCGAATGGACCGACCTTTCCTTCCAGGAGAAAAAGGCGGGCCGTACCGGCTACTACATCTTCGCGCTTTCGGTCTTGTTCGTCTTTCTCGCTCTCGCCGCGCAATATGAGAGCTGGTCCCTGCCGTTCTCGATCATCCTGATCGTGCCGATGTGCTTGCTGGCTGCGACCTTCGGTGTGTGGATGGAGGGAAAAGAGATCAACATCCTGACGCAGATCTCTTTCGTCGTGTTAATTGGTCTCGCGTCGAAGAACGCCATCCTGGTCGTTGAATTCGCGCGACAGCTCGAGGAGCAAGGCAAGGACATCGTGACCGCCACGGTCGAAGCGTGCCGCATGCGGCTGAGGCCGATCATCATGACGTCGCTCGCGTTCACGCTCGGCGTCGTGCCGCTCTACCTCGCGAAGGGTGCCGGCTACGAGATGCGTCAAGCGCTCGGCATCGCCGTGTTCTGGGGCATGATTGGCGTCACGTTCTTCGGGCTCATCTTCACGCCGGTGTTCTACATCGTGATCCGCAAGATCACGCAGCGGCGGCAAGATCGGAAGGCGGCACGGCTTGCGCAACAGGCTGGACCCGAGCACGCCGTGCCCGCCGAGTAAATGGGCGCTGACCTGCCTAGTAATCCGATGGCCCAGCCCAGCGACCTGCCGATCGAGGATGTGCTGCCTGAGATTGCGGCGGCGCTTTCATCTGGTCCATCAGCGGTCCTCGTCGCCCCGCCGGGTGCGGGCAAGACGACTCGCGTGCCGCTTGCGCTCGTCGATGAGCCTTGGCTCGCGGGCCGCAAAATTCTCCTGCTCGAACCACGGAGATTGGCGGCGCGTGCTGCCGCCGAGCGGATGGCGACATTGCTTGGCGAGAAGGTCGGTGATCGCGTCGGTCTGCGTGCGCGCCTCGATACCCGCGTCAGTTCAAGGACGCGCATCGAGGTCGTTACCGAGGGCGTGTTTACGCGGCTGATCCTCGCCGATCCCGAGCTTGCAGACGTCGGCGCAGTTTTGTTCGACGAATTCCACGAGCGCTCGCTTGATGCCGACCTAGGTCTCGCTCTCGCGCTCGATGCCCGCGCCGGATTGCGCGAAGATCTACGTGTCCTCGTGATGTCGGCGACGCTCGACGGCGCACGGGTCGCGCGCTTGCTCGGCGATGCGCCGGTGATCGCAAGTGAAGGTCGCGCGTTCCCGGTCGAGACGCGCTATCTCGGGCAGGGCAGTGGCGCCCGCGTCGAGGATCGCGTGGCCGACGCGATCCGGCTGGCGCTCTCGAGCGAATC
>LNEA01000597.1 GCA_001464855.1 Rhizobiales bacterium Ga0077530 | reverse complement strand
ACGGCGGCGGCCTCCTTGACGTATGGCGCCTTGACGATGGTGCCGCGCACGCCTGTGAGGCCAGCGAGCGGGAATTCGTCGACGTTGGGCGGCACCGCAGCCGACGTCATGTTCATGTGCTCGCGCAGATCCCACGTCGACATCGAGCAGGTGAATTCGCCGTTCTCGGTGACGTTGCGCAGCGTGTCCTTGAGGCCGCCGGCGCCGAAAACGACGTAGTGCGGCCGGTCGCCGACCGCGTTGAAGAAGCTGTAGGGCGCGATGTTGGCGACGCCGTCATTGCTGACGGTGCCGATCCAGCCGATTGGCCGCGGCGCCATCAGCGCCTTGAAGGGATCGTGCTTGAGGCCGTGCTTGTTCTGGATGGCGTCGTAGAACATGGGATTGCTTTCTCCGCGGTCGGTTTGGTTCAGGGCTGCCAGCGCGTGACGATGTCGGCAAGGGCGGGGCGGTCGCGGTCATCTTGCGGCGCGCTGTCGGTGCCGATGTAGACGAAGCCGGCGACGCGCTCGTTGGCGGCGAGGCCGAGCGCCTTGGTGACGGTGGAACTGAAGCTGTACCATTCGGTAAGCCAGCTTGTGCCGTAGCCAAGCGCGTTGGCGGCGAGGCAGAGGTTGAAGGCGGCGGCACCGCACGAGAGAAGCTGCTCGATCTCGGGCGCACCCGGTGTCGGCACAACGCGAGAGATCACGCAGACGACCGTTGGCGCGCGCGTCAGGCGACTGCGCTCCATTTCGAGGCGGACGGGCGACGGCGGCTCCTTCTCCTCGGTGGCCACAGCCCGTGCCAGCACCTCGCCGAATGCGGCGCGCGCCTCGCCCTCGAAGACGATGAAGCGCCACGGCACCAGCTTCTTGTGGTCGGGCACGCGGGCGGCGCAGGCGAGGATCGTGTCGAGTTCCGCAGCCGTCGGACCGGGTGCGGCGAGCAGCATCGCTTTGGCCGACCGGCGCTTTTGCAGGAACTCCAGCATTGTGTTGGTCATATTGTTTCCAGGAGCGCTGAGGACGATGGATGGATGGCGCCGGATCTCCGGCCGCATCTGGGGCGGGGCGCGTCAGCACCTTCTCGCTAACGCATATCGTCTCGCGGTACAATGGCTCGGGCGCGACTCGTAGAGAGGTTCCAAATGGCGGACGCGTTGGCGCGATGGTTGACGGCGGATCGGGCGGTCCGATCCGGCGTGCGGTTCGTGACCGCCGTTCTGCTCGCGGCCGCAATGGTGGCGACGGTCGGGTATTCGCGCGCCGATGCCGCCGACGGCCCGCCGCTGACGGTGGTGATGGATGGGTCCGGCTCGATGTGGGGCAAGATCGGCGCCGAGCGGCTCGCCAAGTTCCAGCTCGCGCGCCAGGGGCTTGCGGAGGCGTTACCCAAATTGCCGCAGAACACGCCGCTCGGGCTGGTCGCGTTCGGCCACCGCCGCACCGGCTGCCAGGACGTCGAGGTGCTGCGAGCGCCGGAGGCGGGCCAAGCGATGCGCATCGTCGACCTGCTCGGCGAATTCAATCCGCGCGGGCGGGGGCCAGTGACGGCAGGTCTGCAAACGGCGCTGGAAACGATTCCGAAGGGGAGCGCCGGGACGATCCTGCTCGTTCATGACGATCTCGACAACTGCCAGCAGAACCCGTGCTCGCTGACGGAGGGCATCCGGTCTCAGCACCCAGGCGTGGTCATCCATGTCGTATCGATCGCCATGAGCGTGGCCGATGCGCGGCAGATGCAGTGCCTGACCACGACGACGGGCGGGCAGCATTATCTCGCCGCGTCTGGGGCGCAACTCGTGAGTGCGATCGCCGAGGTGGTCGACATCGTTGCGCGGTCGCCAGGTGCCGCGCCTGCAGTAGCGGTACGGCCTGAGATCGGGCAGCGCGATACACCCGCGCCAACCGGACCGGGGCTGCATCTCGTCGCGTCGCTCGGACCAACGACACTGGTCCCGGACCTGCCGGTGCGCTGGCGCGCCGAGCGGCTGGGTGCAGGCGACGGCGCCGCACTTCAGCGCCAACAGGGCGGCGCCGTGACATTGCCCCTCGTGCCCGGGCGCTATGCGATCACGGCCGAACTCGATCTGCTGTCGGTGCGCCAGGAAATCGAAGTGGCGGACGTGGCGTCGATGCGCCTGCAATTCGGGCTCGCGGGTGGCACGTTGCGGCTCGCGGCCATCGCCGGTCGCCTGAACAAGCCGCTCGACGGCACGCGCTTCGTGATACGGCCGGCGGGAGCAGCGGCAAGCGAAGACAAACCGGTCGCGCCGAGCTGGATTGCGCGCGGGTCCCGCGTTGAAGTCGCGCTGCCTGAAGGTCGCTACGAGGTGGTGGTGACGCACGGCTCGACGCGGGTGGTCCAGGAGGCGGCCGTCGTCGCGGGAGAGCGCCGGACGATCGACGTGCGCATGGCCGTCGGCGAACTCGAACTCGCGACGCTCCAGCGCGAGAACGGCAGTAAATTGGAGCAGGTGGCGTACGTGATCCAGGAGGACGATCCCGACGCGCCGCAAGGACGTCGCGAAGTGGCGCGTTCGGCCGCCGCGCAGCCGGTGTTTGCGCTACCGGCGGGAACCTATCACGTCATCGCCAGCCACGGCGCGGCGGAGGTGCGCGATCGGGTCGCGATCGGGGCGGGCGAAGTCGTGCGACGCGATCTGGTTCTCAATTCGGCTGAGCTTTCCCTGACGTCGGGATTGGTGGCGCGGTTGGCGAGTGATCCCGACGAAGTACAATGGCGCGTCGTGCCGATCGAGCGCCGCGACGGCAAGATCGTGCGCGCGTACGGGCCGACGACCAAGGTCGTGCTCGGTGCCGGCAGATATCGGGTCGAAGGGCGATTTGGGCCGCTCAACGCGCAGGCAAGCCGCGATATCGCGATCGCGGCCGGGGCACAGGATACGGTGTCGCTGACGCCGCCGGCTGCGCGCGTGCGGCTGCGCCTCGCGGCCGTGCAAGGAGAGCCTGCCGGCGACGTGTTCTGGAAGGTGCGCCTCGAGAGCGGCGCGATCGTGTGGAGTTCGACCGAGGCCGAGCCTGTTGGCCTGCTGCAACAAGGGACCTACGTGATCGAAGTTCAGACGCGGCAAACGCGTCACGAGCGAGTAGCGGAGATCCGTGCCGGCGCCGATCGGGTGGTGGTGTTGGGCGAGAATTGATGCGACGTGGAGCGCACTGACGCGGCCCGCGAGAAGTGGTCATTCTCGCGCCAAGATCCTAGGTTTCCCCTGGGGCAGCGCCGCAGGGTGGTGATGAGTCGAGCGAGGGAAGCGGGGACGTGGCAGCAGACGGGGCCTTATCGGTGTCAACCGCATCGCGCCTATTGAGCGACGGCGGTCGCGCGATCGGCGTTCGCGTTTGCGCCGTTTTGGTCGCCTTGCTGTCGTCGATGACGTTGGTTGCGAACCCCAGTCAGGCGCAGTCAATACAGGATCCCTGGCGGTCGGAAGCAAAGCCGGACGCGAGACCTCTGCCTCGTGCCGTGCAGCCTGGGGCCGCTCCGCTTGCACCGAACGTCACCGTCGTGCCGCGATCGGGTTCAGCGACGGGCGCCGGTGTGCAGGAGGTGCAACTCGCCGCATTTCTCGTGAGCGACGGCCCCCCCATCGACCAGGGGCTGGTGTGGAATCTCTTCCAGGACAGCGATCAGGAAAACGTCCCGCTCAAGCATCTCCGCACCTTGCGGGACCCGAACCCGCTGCTCCGCCTAACCCCGGGGCGCTATCTCATCAATGTGTCGTTCGGGCGGGCCAACATGACGCGCGCGCTGACGATCCAGCCCGGTGCCCCCAACAGCGAGCGGTTCGTGCTCAACGCGGGCGGGCTCAGGGTCAACGCCTTGCTCGGTGACGGCGCCGCCGCGCCCGAGATGGCGGTCAGCTACGACATCTATTCCGGCGAGTCCGATCAGCTCGGCAATCGCCGGAGGATCATGAGCGGCGCGCGGCCAGGGTTGATCATGCGGCTCAACGCCGGGATCTTCCATATTGTCAGCCGATATGGTGACGCCAACGCCGTCGTCAGCTCCGACGTCACGGTCGAGGCAGGCAAGCTGACAGAGATGGCCATTGCGCATCCGGGCGCGACCGTGACGTTCAAGCTCGTGACACGTGCCGGCGGCGAAGCCCAAAGCGGCGCGCAGTGGGCCATTCTCGATGGCGAAGGCGAGGTCATCAAGGAAAGCGCCGGCGCGTTGCCGACCCACGTCCTGGCGGCCGGCAGTTACGTCATCACCGCGCGTCACTCAGGGCGCGTATTCCGCCAGGGCTTTACCGTCAAGCCGGGCGACGTGGCGCAGGTTAGCGCGACAGGTGCGACCCTGCAAGTGCTGCCAATCGCCTATTGTGCGACCAAGCATGACATCGACAACGGGCTTGTGGCCATCGAGGACGTCGCAATCCTGCACGAGCAGGCAAGTTTCAGTTCGACGCAGAAAGAGTCGTGGCTGTCGAAGCGGAGCCGGCGCCTCATGTCGGCGCTCAAGTACGGTGCCTAGAGTGTTCGCCTTCGCTTATCGCCGCCGGCTATCCGGGTCTAGATAGGCATCATCACCGGCGGGTGGCCGCCTCGCGCTCAATCCCAAGCTTCAGCCAAGCCAGCGATCGCAGGAAACTCGACTTGAGTTCGTTCGACCCTCGCTCACTGAGGTGGTCGTCGTCGCGATAGAATGGCGCTCCGCTGTCCCAAAACTTGCACTTGCCGGCAGGGCAGAGGATTTGCGCGGGGCTGATCACATCGACGCGGGCCTCCTTCTCGGCGAGCCGCATGATCCGCAGAACGGCCTCATGGCGGGTC
>LNEA01000596.1 GCA_001464855.1 Rhizobiales bacterium Ga0077530 | reverse complement strand
GGCGCGGATGGCGCTTTCCTGGTGCGAGCGGAAGGAACGGTAGCCGAATGTCTTCGCCAGTATGGCCTCGGCCTGCGCGAAGGCGTCCTCGGGGCTTTGGGGCCTCGGCGGCGGCGTCTTCACGGCGAGCATGGGCATTTTGCATCCCGCGGGTGGCGGCGTCCCGGCGGGACCTCGATCCCCGCAGGAATAGCCCGATTCTGGCCGGAGCCAACGCGGGCGGGCCGATCTGCCGTGGATTGCGGGGCGGGTGCGGCCTCAAGTCCTCGCCCAAACAGGCGGTCCGGCATCCACGCCGGGCTGGTCTGCGGCTATGCTGGAGCGCACGTCGCGTTGGCCGCGCAAAACTTGCGGCGAATGCAGCAGGCCGCCTATAGCAGTCTGTCGGACTGCCGCCCCCTGTGCTGCTGGAGAGTTCCCTAGATGTCCCAACGCCCCGAGATTCGCTTCGTTGCCCTGGATGCGGCGCCGAGCCCGGTCGTCGCCATGCTGGTCGGGGCGGATCTCGCGATGCCGCCACTGCTCAAGGGCCTGGACCAGAGGTCGGGTGGCGCCGTCGCGCGTGCCGCGAAGGCCGCAGATTTCAAAGGCAAGGCTGGGAGCAGCATCGAAATCCTGTCGCCGGAACGATTGGAAATGGCGCGCCTGCATCTCGTGGGCACATCGCGCAACGAGCCCGCCAACGATGTCGACTGGATGCGAGTTGGAGCGTCGGCTTTTGCGGCGCTCTCCGCGCGTCCCGGAGCCGCGTTGAGCCTTTTTGCCGAGCCGCCCGAGAAAACCAGCGTGGCGACCGCCGAACTGGGTGCCCTCGTAGCGTATGGTGCCCTGCTGCGCAGCTACTCTTTCCGCAAGTATCGCACGGTGCGCAGGCCGGACGACGAAAACGGCAAGACCGACAGCGACAAGAAACCTTCGGTGCTGCTCATCCACTGCAAGGATCCCGGCGCCACCGAGAAGGCGTTCGCCGACAAGCTCGCGCTCGCCGAAGGCGTGTTCTTCGCCCGCGATCTCGTCAACGAGCCCGCCAACGCTCTCGGTCCGGTTGAATTCGCGGATCGCGCCGGCGACCTCGCGGCGCTTGGCGTAGAGGTCGAAGTCCTCGAACCCGAAGCGCTCGAAAAACTCGGCATGGGAGCGCTCCTCGGTGTCGCTCAGGGCAGCGTGCGCCCAGCGCGCGTCGTGGTCATGCAATGGCACGGCGCCAAATCGAAGCGCGCCAAGCCCATCTGCATCATCGGCAAGGGTGTCGTGTTCGACAGCGGCGGCCTGTCGATGAAACCCGCCGGCGGGATGGAGGACATGAAGGGCGACATGGGCGGCGCCGCCTGCGTCGTTGGCCTGATGCGCGGCCTCGCCGGTCGCAAAGCTGCGGCGAATGTCGTTGGCATCATCGGCATCGTCGAGAACATGGTCTCGGGCGCCGCCCAGCGTCCCGGCGATATCGTCACGTCCATGTCCGGCCAGACGATCGAAGTGCTCAACACCGACGCCGAGGGCCGCCTCGTGCTCGCGGACATCATGTGGTACGCGCAGGAGCGCTTCAAACCGCGCCTGATGGTCGATCTCGCGACGCTCACCGGCGCCATCATGGTCGCGCTGGGCAAGGAGTACGCCGGCCTGTTCTCCAACGACGACAAGCTCGCCGCCGAACTTTCCGACGCAGGGCTCGCAACCGGCGAGAAGGTGTGGCGGATGCCGCTCCACAAAGCCTATGACAAAATGATCGACAGCCGAAACGCCGATATGAAGAACATTGGTGGCCGTCTCGGCGGCGCCATCACCGCCGCGCAGTTTCTCCAACGCTTCGTCAAGGACACGCCGTGGGCGCACCTCGACATCGCGGGGACCGCGATGGACTCAGTGAAGGACGAGTTCAACCAGGGCTGGGCCTCGGGCTGGGGTGTCCGCCTCCTCGATCGCATGATCGCGGATAAGTATGAGAAGGTGGAAAAGTAGCGCTTCATCGCCGCGCCTTTTGCGCGGGCTATGGTCGACCGCGCCATAAGGTCAAGCCTCACTCTCGACCACCACCACCGCATCCACGATGGCGTAGCCGCCAGCGTCGACAATCAGCGGGTTGATATCCAGGCTCAGGATGCGCGGGCTGGCGCGTGTTACGAGATCGCCGATAGCGCGCGCGGCCTCGGCGACGGCGGCAACATCCGAGGGCGCGTCGCCACGCGTTCCCGCGAGGACGGGCCAGCATCGCAACGATTTGAGCGCCGCCACCGCGTCGTCAACCGTAAACGGCGGTAGCAACAGCCGCACGTCGGGCATGGCTTCGACGTACTTGCCGCCATCGCCAAGCGCGACGACAGGCCCGAACATCGGGTCGCGATGAGCGCCGATCATGAGTTCGCGCGTACCACGCATCATGCGCGCGACGATGACGCCGTCGAACGTCGCGCCGGCCTTGGCGATTGCCTGCTCCATGTCACGAAATGCGGCCTGTACCGCGTCGGCGTTGTCGAGGCCGAGGCGCACCAAGCCGTACTCGCTTTTATGTGGGAGGTCGGCGGAACAGCCTTTCACCGCGACGGGTCCGCCGAGGTTGCGCCAGGCCGTGGCGGCCTGGGCGGCGGTTCGGCAGAGGTGATGCGGCACGACGCGCAAGCCCGCCTGCGCCAACACGGCCAGGCTATCCGCCTCGTTGAGGACGCGGCCACTCGCAGTGACGCTGCCGTCAGGTCGCGCCCATTCCGGCGCCGGCCGTGCCCGTGCACGCGCAATGAGCGCATCATGATCGATCAGGCGCGCAAGCGCGGCGATCGCATCCGCTTCGAGCGGAAACGTCGGCACGCCCTCGGCCTTGAACGGGTCGGCGACCATCTTCTGCCATGCCGAGACGACAACGGGTGTCCCGGTCGCCTCAGCGAATGCGGCTGTGTCACGGGCGAAGGTCGGTATGTCGTAGCCTTGCCCCGCGATCGGGAAGCCGATCATGAAATTGTCGGCGGCGTTCTCGTGGGCAAGAACGGGGAGGATGTCGGAGAGCAGGCGGTTGTTTGAGAGCAATGCGGCGGTGAGATCGATCGGGTTGCCAGCCGACGCGAACGTCGGAAGGATCGCGTCGAGTTTCTGGCGCACCGGTCCTTCGAGGCGAACCATCTCGAGGTTCGCGAACGTCGCTTCGTCGGCGCTCATGACGCCGGTGGCGCCGGAACCGGAAATCGTGACGAGGCGACGCCCGCGCGGCTTCCAGCCTTTGAGATAGATCTGGGCCGCCGAAACCAGTTCGCCGATGTTGCGCGCGCGCCAAATGCCAACCCGTTCAAGCGCCGCATCGACAACGCGATCCTCGTTGGCGAGGGCGCCGGTGTGTGACAGTGCTGCGCGTTGGCCGGCCTCGGTGCGGCCGGACTTCAGCGCCACAACGTAGACGCCGCGCGCGTGGGCCGTCGCCGCAAGTGCTTCGAGCAGCTCCGGACGTGGGATGCTTTCGAGATAGAGGAGCAGCAGCTTGATTTCAGGATCGCTTGCCGCCGCCGTCGCCATTTCGAGCACATTGACGTCGGCGTCGTTCCCCGTGGCCAGCGAGTAACGCACGCCGAGGCCCTGCTCGAACAGCAGCCCGATCGGAACGGCACTCATGGCGCCGCTCTGGCTGACCATGGCGATCGGTCCGTCGACCGGCTCGCATTCCATCCACATCGTCGAGAAGCTCGTCACCGCGCCGTTGCCGAAGTTGGCGAGGCCCTGCGTGTTCGGCCCGACCATGCGCATTCCCGCCGCGCGGGCCGCGGCGACCATGCGCGCCTCCTTCGCCTTTCCG
>LNEA01000595.1 GCA_001464855.1 Rhizobiales bacterium Ga0077530 | reverse complement strand
GGTCCCACGCGTGGCCGCTCCATTGCGGTCGATGCGACAAATGAAGGCCACTGGCGCCTGCGCAATGCCGAGGGCGAGACGTTCACGGCGGCCACACCCGAGGAGTTCAAGCGCGGCGTCCAGCTGCTGGCTCCTTTGAAGCCGGGGGAGGTTGGTGGCCACGTGTTCGTTCTGACAGCGGAGGCCATTTTCCGGCACAACACCCAGTTGAAGGTATTGCCGCCGGAGTCGGAACTCAAAGTGCTCTTCGACGGCCAGGTACGCGGGCTGGTCCGGCGCGTCGTTGCGGGTGCCGAGCGGTACTACCTCGATGCCGGGGGCGGCGTGCATGTGCCGATCACCAGCCGCGAGCATGCCTACGAGGCGCTGTGGCAACTCGCGCGACCGGTCGACCTCACCAACATCCGCGTCCTCGCGCTGGAGCCGGGCGCGACGACACTCCAGTCGCCTCACCAGCGAAGCGGTCGACCCGGAGCGGCTGCCGCACATGCTGAGCGCGGTCACACGCGGAACGATCGTGCTCACCGGCCGCATCGTCGGGGCAACGCTGCACTATCAACCCTCGAGCGGACCCGAGCGCACGCTCGCGCTCGAACCTTTGCGCAAAGCCGCGGCGGCAAGCGATGTCAATCTCGTGGTGGTCGAGTCCGCCAGTGCCCGTCAGCCCGGCACCCGCAATTGGCTGTGGCAGCGCGTGGACCTGACGCGGGTCACCCCAGCGGCCAAGCCGTCGCTCGCCGATCTGGTGCGCCAGTTGACTGGCGGCATCCCGGTCGAGGTCCAGATGCAGGTGTTGCAGCCACACCGTGCGACGCTCGCTTTCTCCAGTCTTGCAGGTGGCGGGGGTCGCGGCTGGACGGCGCCGGTCGGCGACACATGGCGCAACCTCGCGCCCGAGGTGACCGGTACGATCGTCGCCAACGGACTGCAACTCGACCTGCGCAGTCGCGAGCATCAGAAGGAACTCGACGCCCGCATCATCCCCGGCATCCCGTCGGACGCGCAGTACGCCTACATTGGGTTCTGGGTGCTCGGGCTGTTCGGCGTCCTCGTAGCGCAGCGCTGGTGGCAGCGGATCTGGCCGCTCGAAGCGCGCACGGATTATCCGCGACGGAGTGGGTACTGGGCGGCGCGGATCGCCCGCAACGCCGTTTTCCTGATCATCTTCATGCCGCTGGTTGCCCTCGTCAGCGCGCCCGTCGCGTTGATCCAGTCGGTATGGAGCCAGCTCCAGGCGCTTTACGCGATCATCAGCAAGCCATTCCGTCGTCGCCGAGCCGCGTAAGACCACGGACAGCGGCCCGCATCACACACCGTCGCTCACCGGCAACATATGGCTCTACTTATTGAAAAAATTTAGAAATTCCTGAGCTTTGGTTGGACGGACTGGTCCGAATCGCCGAATCCCTCCATAATTACGATTCGTAACAGCTGTAGGCCGCCGACGCCGTCGAGCCTTGGTTTTCACGATGGTTGCGTAGACCACGGCGCTACTAGGCCGGCGACAAATCCGGGACGCAATGGACACCGTCGAACGCGTTGGAAAGCGGCGACTGGCGCGCGAGGACCTGCTCCTCCTGCTGCTGGCGGCGCTTGCCTCGGTGGCGGTGCTGGCGATCGCAGCTTTCGACACCAGCGTCCAGGTCATCGGCACGCTCAAACTCGGCCAGATTCTTGCGGGCACCGTCATGCTCGGCGCCGGGGCCGCGATGGCGACGCTGCTCTGGCGGACATGGCTGCAACAGCGCTGGCGCGCTTGGCAACGCCGCGACGAAGTCGGCGAACTCCGGCGCAATCTTGCCGCCGCCGAAGCGATCCTCAACGCGGAACCGCAGGTCCTGATCTTCTGGAAGCAGGGCGAGAACATGCGCGTCGCCGCGCACACGCTCACCACTGTCCCCGGCCTGCCTGAGGATCCCCAGCTCCTGATGCGGCTTGGCGCCTGGCTCGAGCCCGAGGCCGCCCACGATCTCAAGGAAAAGCTCGACACCCTCTTCACCCAAGGACGCCCGTTCAACCTGCTCGTGCGCACGGCGGCCGGCGGCGACGTGGAAGCGGATGGCCGCGTCTCGGGGGGCCGCGCGATCCTGCGGTTCCGTGACGTTGCCGGTTATCGCAAGCAGCTTGCGCAGATCATCGAGCAGCATCGCCAGCTCGCGCGTGACATCGGGCTCGGCCGCTTGCTCTACAATGCGCTCCCACATCCCGTATGGATCCGTGGCGGCGGCGGGCAGATCGAGTGGGTCAACAAGGCGTATGTGAAGGCTGTCGGCCTCGCCAGCGAAGCTGAAGTATGCGATCGCCAGATCGAGCTTTTAGAGACCCGCCAGCGCGAGGAGCTGACAAACGTGCTCGTGCGCGGCGAGGTCTACCGCAAGCGTGTCCACCTCATCATCGCCGGCGAGCGCCGCCCCCATGACATCGTGGTGCTACCGTTTGGCGGCGCCAGCGTGGCCTGCGCGATCGACGCCGCCGCCGTGCAGGACGTCCAGGGCGAACTCGAGCGAATCGTGGCCGCCTACGACCGCACACTCGACCGGGTGTCGACGGCCGTCGCGATCTTCGCGCGCGACCAGCGGCTCACCTTCTTCAACGACGCCTTCGCCCAGCTCTGGCAGCTCGACGTCGACTGGCTCGCAGGAAAGCCGCAACACGGCGAGATCCTGGACCGCCTGCGGGAGCGCAGCCGCATCCCGGAAGTCGTCAATTACCGGGAGTGGAAGGCAAAAGTGCTCGCCGGCTACAAGACCGGCTCGGAGCCCGAAGAGTGGTGGCATATTCCGGATGGCCGCTCGGTCCACGTCATGGCCGAGGAGCGCCCCGACGGCGGGATCACCTATCTCTATGAGAACGAGACGGAACGGCTGTCGCTGCGCAGCAGCTACGAGACGCTGATCAAAGTCCAGCGCGAAACGCTCGACCACCTCGCCGAAGGTGTCGCGGTGTTCGGCACCGACGGTCGTCTGAAGCTGCATAATAATGCCTTCGAGCGGATCTGGAAGCTCGGCCGACGGATGCTGCAGGACGAGCCGCATATCGATGAGATCATCAACCAGTGCCAAGTGCTGCATGACGATCCCGCCGGCTGGGCCGCGATCGCCCAGGCCGCAACCGCAATTTCCGACCAGCGGCAGAACGCCACCGGCCAGATGACGCGCGCCGACCAGAGCGTCATCGACTATGCCGCGATGCCGCTTCCCGATGGCGGCACGCTTGTCAGCTTTGCCGACGTGACGGTATCCAAACGCTACGAGCGTGCGCTGATCGAACGTAACGAAGCGCTCATCGCGGCCGACAGGCTGAAGACCCAATTCATCAGTCACGTATCGTACGAATTGCGCACCCCGCTCACCAGTATCATCGGTTTCACCGAGCTGCTGGAAAGCCCGCGCATCGGCGAGATGAACGACAAGCAGCGCGAATACCTCTCGGCCGTCTCACGGTCTTCCGAGACGCTGTTGTCCACGATCGACGACATACTCGACCTCGCCAACATCGACGCCGGCGCGCTAGAGCTGCGGCTTGCCCCCGCCAAACTGGACACGATCATCGAAGCCGCCGCCCTCGGCGTGAAGGATCGGATGTCCCGCAACAACCTTGCACTGCATGTCGAGGTCGACGAGGATGTGCACGAGTTGATCGCCGACGAGGCTCGCGTGCGCCAGATCCTCTACAATCTTCTCTCGAACGCGATTGGGTTCTCGGAGCCAGGCGGCATGGTGCGGCTATCCTGCCAGCGCGAGGGCCCGATGATCGCTTTCACCGTGACTGATCAGGGCGCCGGCATTCCTCACGACCAGCAGCGCGATGTGGTTGGGCGCTTCGTCTCGCGCAGCCGTGGCTCCAAGCATCGCGGCGCCGGCCTCGGTCATGAGCCTCGTCAGCGAGCCGGGCGAAGGCACCTCGGTCACCGTACGGTTCCCCGAGCACGGCCCTCGCAACATGTCGGATACATCGACGACCATGATGGCCAGCCACGACCTGCGATCGTAAAATGAGCCCCACTTGGGTGTGTACCAGCGTCGACGAAGCCCAGCTCACCCGGATCGCCGAGTTGATCGCGCTCAAGGTGCGCGTCGGCGATCTCATCACGCTCACCGGCGACCTCGGCGCGGGCAAGACGACATTCGCGCGCGCCCTCATCCGCGCGCTACTCGACGATCCCGCGGCCGAAGTGCCGAGCCCGACTTTCACGCTGGTGCAGTCCTATGCGACCTCACGGATCGAGGTCGCACACTTCGACTTGTATCGCCTGAATAGCCCCGACGAACTCGACGAAGTCGGCTTCGATGATGCGGTCGCAATCGGGCTGGCGCTGGTCGAATGGCCTGAACGCGCCGGCGACCGGCTACACGGCAACCATCTCGGTATTGCGCTGGTATCCGGGGACTCCGCCGAGACGCGCACCGTGACGCTGACGCCGGATGGTGCTTGGACGGCGCGGCTCGAGCGGTTGCGCGAGATCGACGGCTTTATCGCGGATACCGCCGGGACAGTGCGCTATCTGCAGGGCGATGCTTCCACACGCGCCTATGCGCGGATTACCGGTGAGGGCAATGCGCGCGTGCTCATGGACAGCCCGCGAATGCCCGATGGACCGCCGATCCGCGACGGCCTGCCCTATAGCCGCATCGCCCATCTCGCGGAGGACGTGACCGCTTTTCATGCGGTGGGCGAGAAGCTGGGTGCGTGCGGCGTGATCGTGCCGACGGTTCTCGCGTTTGATCACGCTGTCGGCCTCTTGCTGATCGACGATCTGGGCGATCTCACGTTTGGCCGCGCGCTCGAGCAGGGAATGGATCAGCGGGCACTCTGGTCGGCGGCTCTCGACGGTCTCGTTGATCTTCGCGCGCATCCGCCAGCGGAGCGACTTTCCATTCCAAGCTGCGCGCTCGAACACGTCCTCCACAGCTTCGATCGCACCGCGCTGACGATCGAGATCGAACTGCTGACGGACTGGTACTGGCCTGCGATCAAGGGCACGCCGATCCCGACCGGCAACAAGGCCGAATTCCTGGGCCTGTGGGATGCGCAGTTCAATCAACTGGAAAAGCTGCCGCTCGGTTGGGTGCTGCGCGACTATCACTCCCCGAACCTGATGTGGCTCGGCGACGGCCGCGTCGGCGTGCTCGACTACCAGGACGCGATGCGCGGACCCTGGGCCTATGACGTGGTCTCGCTGCTCCAGGACGCCCGCCTCGACGTGCCCGAAACCGTCGAACGCGACTTGCTCGCCTACTACCGCCGCGAGGTCGCGCGACGGGAGCCCGATTTCGACCCCGCTGCCTTCGACTACGCCTATGCCGCGCTGGGCGCACAGCGGAACACCAAGCTGCTCGGCATCTTCACCCGCCTCGCCAAGCGCGATCTCAAACCGGCCTACCTCGCCCACATTCCGCGCATCTGGCGCTATCTCGAACGCGATCTCCAACATCCCGCGCTTGCGGACCTCGCCCACTGGTTCGATGCGCATTGTCCACCAGAGAACCGGGAAAAGAACTCATAAAAAGACGGCGCTCCGGAGAGACCCCGCCCGCCTCTTTTTGACTCTTTGCGAGCGAGCGCATAGCCATCTCGCATGAACCCGGAAAATACATCATCGCAGCGGTTGGATCTTGCGCTTGTCGAGCGTGGCCTCGTGGCCACCCGGGCGAAGGCGCGCGACTTGATTGCGCGAGGCGAGGTGTCGGTCGACGGGCGGGTGGTGAGCAAGGCGGCGATGGGCGTGCGCGCGGGACAGGCGATTACGGTGGACGCCCAAGCGGCGGCGCAGGTCTCGCGCGGGGCAGTGAAGCTGGCGGCGGCATTGGCGCATTTTGGATTGGATGCGAGCGGACGGACAGCGCTGGACATTGGTGCGTCGACCGGCGGATTCACGCAGACGCTGCTGGAGCGCGGAGCCGAGCGGGTTTACGCGGTCGATGTCGGCAAGGGTCAGCTTCACGCGACGCTCGCAGGCGATGCGCGCGTGGTGAGCCTCGAAGACTGCGATGCGCGAACGCTCGATCGTACATTGGTGCCAGAGGCGGTCGGCGCGATCGTTGCTGACGTGAGTTTCATTTCTCTGACGAAAGCGTTGCCGGCGGCGCTCGAATTGGCGGCGGCGGGATGCTGGCTGGTGGCGCTGGTCAAACCGCAGTTCGAGGTCGGGCGCGACGGTATCGGCAAGGGCGGTGTGGTGCGTGACGCGGCATTGCGAGAGCGCGCGCTGGCCGACGTGGGGGACTGGCTGGCAGGGCAAGCGGGCTGGGCAGTGATTGGCACAATGCCTTCGCCGATCGAGGGCGGATCGGGCAACGTGGAATTTCTGATCGCGGCGGTGAAGTCATGAGCGAGGTCGTGACCATCACCGGGCTCGGCGCTGAAGGCGACGGCGCGGCGACAACGGCGGCGGGCGCACAAGTGTTCATTCCGCAGGCGCTGCCCGGCGAGCGGTGGCGCGTCGAGGAAGGTTATGCGGCAGAACCAGTGGAGCTTCTGCCGGATCGTCGCCGCCCGCCCAATATTGACGACGAGCCGTGCGGCGGCTGCGTCGCGCGCCATATGCCGCTCGCGATGTATCACGACTGGAAGCGCGAATTTCTCGTGCGCGCGCTGCGCCAGCACGGCGTCGCGGCAGAAGTCCAGCCGCTCATCACCGTGCCGGAGCACTCACGCCGCCGCGCGACGTTCAACGCCCAGCGCATCGGTAGCGAGATGCGGATCGGTTATCATGGCCGGCGCTCGCACGACTTGGTTGCGGCGGGTGACTGTCCGGTATTGGACCGGCAGATCGTCGCCTTGCTGCCATCGCTCGCGGATTTGGCCGAGGTCGTGGCGACCGGCAACGAAACGACGCGCGTCGTCGTGACGATCACGGATACCGGCGCCGACGTCGATGTCGAAGGAGACGAGGCTGGATTGACCGCACGCGTGCGCAGCCGGATCAGCGATATCGCGGCGGCGGCACGGATGGCGCGGATTTCGGTCGGCGGCGTGCCGGTAATCGAGCGGCAAGCGCCGGTGCTGCACTTTGCGGGAAAGGCCGTGACGCCCCCGCCCGGCGCGTTCCTTCAGGCCGTGCCGCAAGCCGAGCAGGCGATGATCGATCTTGTGACGGCGGCGCTCGGCAAATCCAAAAACGTGGGCGATCTGTTCTGCGGGCTTGGCACGCTGACCTTGCCGATCGCGCGCAAGGCCCGCGTGATGGCATTCGATTCCGACCGCGTGGCCATCGACGCGCTCAACGACGCGCAGCGGAAGAACCAGGGCCTCAAGCCGATCACGGCGCGGGTGCGCGACCTGTTTCAAGATCCACTGGCGCCGCTGGAAATGAAGGATCTGGACGCTGTAGTGCTCGATCCGCCACGCGCCGGCGCCAAGGACCAATGCGATCGGCTGTCCAAATCGAAGGTCAAGCGCGTCGTGATGGTCTCGTGCAATCCCGCGACGCTCGCGCGCGACCTGCGCATTCTCATCGATGGCGGCTACCGCCTCGACGCCATCACGCCGATAGATCAGTTTCTTTATTCGCCGCACCTTGAAGCGGTGGCGGTGCTAACGCGATAGTGCAACGACGCCGACTTCCCCTTCTCCCCGTCCTTCACGGGGAGAAGGTCGGGATGAGGGGCGGCAAAAAACACCGACGCTTGCATTTGCCGCCGCCCCTCACCCTGACCCTCTCCCCGCACGCGGGGAGAGGGGAAAAAAACTTACTCCGCTGCCTTGGGGAGTTCCGGCACTTCGCAACCGGTGACGCAACAGCGGCCGGGTTGCTTCGACGTTCGATCGCCCGTGTCGAGCACCCCGCGATCGAGCAGCCGCTCGACAATCTCGCGCTTCTCGCCGACGGGATAGTTGCGCCAGATCTCGCGCTTCATGGCTTCGGGGCTACCGCCGCCGTGCAGAGAGATGAGGCTCATCCAGCCGCCGGTGTAGGACGCTGTCAGGTCCTCCATCAGCCGCGCCACTTCGAGCCGCTGCGACGGCGGCACGTCCGGCCGCCCCGCCAGCACCGCCGCGAGCGACGCCTGCGTTTCGGGGTTGTGGTCCTCGTCGGGACCAGGGAGCGCCACGATCAGCCCGCCCGAGACGTAGTGCGCGAGGCGGTGCATGTCGTAGATCTGGGTCGCGAGCAGCAGCTTGCCGACGTTCGAGAACACCGCGTCCGGCATTACCGATCCAGCCGGGTCCTTCATCGCGTAGACCGACGCCGCGACACCGCAGGCGAAGAACCCCTCGACGATCTTGATCAGGTCGACCATCGCGTCGCGGATGTGGCCATGCTTGTCGGGATCGAGGCCGTTCGCCCGGATCATCAGCGCGCCGGCGCCGATCAGCAGGTCGCCGAAGCCGGCACGCGCGCCGATGCACGAATGGCGGTGATGCGTCGCGTAGCTGGTGGTGAGGAAGCCCGCTTCCTCGTACTGGCCATCGGCGAAGACGCGATCCCACGGCACGAACACGTCATCGAACTGGACGACCGCGGTACACTGGCCGTAGCGGGCGGAGAACTTGGCGGCACTCTCGCCCGGTCGGCCGGCGGGCCGCGAGATGATCGTGACGCCCTCGGCATCGACCGGCACCGCGCAGCACACCGCGTAATCCGCATCCTCGGCCGTCATGGTGCGGCAGGGCATGACGAGCAGTTCGTGCATGTACGGCGCGCCGGTGACGATCGCCTTGGTGCCGCGGATTACGATGCCGTCCGGCCGCCGCTCCGATATGTGGACATAGACGTCGGGATTGGACTGCCCGCCGGGGCGGCGCGAGCGGTCACCCTTAGCGTCGGTCATGGCGACGCCGAGCGTCAGATCCTCATCCTGGACGCGGTGGAGATAATTGAGGAAGCGGGCATGGACGTCGGTGCCGTGGTTGGCGTCCATGCGCTTGGTCGCCTGGAAGATGGCATTGAGACCGTCGTGGCTGAGGTAGCGCTGGGCGCAGCCGCTCTCGCAGCACACCAGCCGCACCGCCTCGAGCTTGTAGAGAAGGTCGGTCGACGTCTCGCAGATGTGGAGCATCCGGTTGACGGTCTTGCCCGAGGTTCCCTGCCGGGCCGTCATCAGCGGCAGGTGCTGCTCCCGGAGCGCAAAATCGTAGGTGACGCCGACGGCGGCGATACCAGGCGCCAGCAACGGCTCGTCGGCGACGCTCTCGACGCGCTGACCGTTGATGAATACGCGTGGCCGGTAGCGTCGCAGCGACTCCCGGTAGTCGGCGGCCGACATCAGCATGTGGTGCTCCTTTGGGCGAGAGCAGCGTTTCCTCGTGCGTTCGGTCTAGCACAATTGCTGCGCGGCACCAGCCGGCCCGCATGTCGGGAACGCGCCCTGCTCGTGCGGGGCGTCACGGCTGCGGCGGATGACAAGGCTCGGGGAAGTGCGTTAGGAATTTGTCCAGACAGGCGTCGGGCCGCCCTCGCGGCTGGGGGCGGCGGCCGTCGCGCAGCACGGAGTTCGACGAGGACCATGGCCAAGCAACGCGAGATGATCCTGATCGGGTTCCTGCAGGCGCAGAACTGCTCGAACTATGTCGGCTCCTGGCGCCACCCGCATTCGGCGACCGATTTCCTCGGGCCGGAGTATTTCCTGCGCATCGCCCGTACGCTCGAATACGGAAAATTCCACCTCGGCTTCTTCGACGACCGCCTGGCGATGCCGGACATCCTCGGCAGCGATCACCGCGAGGCCGTGGCCAACGGCGTGCGCGTCGTCAAAATGGATCCGACGACCATCCTCGCCTGTATGGGCATGGCGACCAGCAATCTCGGGCTCGGCTCCACCTATTCGACGACCTACTACGAGCCATTCCACGTCGCGCGCGTGTTCGCGACGTTGGACCTGATGTCGAAAGGGCGCACCGCCTGGAACGTCGTCACGTCGCTGAACGATTCAGAAGCGGAGAACTTCTCGCAGTCGGAGCATCCCGAGCACGACCTGCGCTACGACAAGGCCGACGAGTTCATGGAGGTCGTTCACGGCCACTGGGATTCGTGGGAAGACGACGCGATCGTCATCGACAAGGAAACGGGACTGTTCGCGCACCCCGATAAGGTCCACCGCCTCGACCACAAGGGCCGCTGGTTCCGCTCCAAGGGACCGCTGCCGGTGCCGCGCAGCAAGCAGGGCCGGCCCGTCGTTATCCAGGCCGGGCAGTCGGGGCGCGGCCAGAAATTCTCGGCGCGTTGGGGCGAGCTGGTGTTTTGCGTTTACCCCAACATCGACATCGGCAAGAAGAACTACGCCTCCTTCAAGGATCTTGTCTCCGGCTTCGGACGCAATCCGGATGAAGTCGGCGTGGCGCCGGCGATCTATGCCGTGGTCGGCGAAACCAAATCGATGGCCGAAGACAAGATGGCGGTGATCGACGGTCTGGCAAAGCCGGTGGACGGGCTCGCGCTGCTGTCGGAAGCCCTCAATTTCGATTTCTACTCGAAGGGCATGGACGACCAGTTCAACGACGACGAGTTGAAGGGCATCTCGGGCCTGCGCGCGATCCTCGACCGCGTCGTTACCATGTCGGGCAAAAAGAACCCGACGATCCGCGATTTCGTCCAGTTTTCGAACCGCGGCACGGTGCGCGAGTTCCCGCGCTTCGTCGGCACCGCGAAGGACGTCGCCGACGGGCTCGAAGAATGGTTTACCGGCCGCGCGTGCGACGGATTCGTCGTCGCGGCGACGCACCTTCCCGGCGGTTACGAGGACTTCGTGCGCATGGTGGTGCCCGAGTTGCAGCGGCGCGGGCTGCATCAGAAGGACTACAAAGGGCCGACGCTGCGCGACAACCTCGGGCTGGCGCGATCCGAGATCGGCGACTGGAAGCTCTAGAGCCAGCCCTCGTCGCAGGCCACGGATGCGCGGACGCACCTTGCGCAGGCCAGCGGGACCGCTAGGTTAGATCAATCGCTCGCCAGCGATCAGCACGCGTGAGACCAAGCATGGACGCCGATAAATACCGCAACGTTATGCGTCACCAGGCCGGCGCGGTGACGATCATCGCGGTGGGCGCGGCCGGCAACCGCACCGGCCTCACCGCCACCGCCGTGTGTTCGCTCACCGACAGCCCGCCGATGGTTATCGCCTGCGTCAACCGCAGCGCCAGCGCGCACGCACCGATCCAGTCGGGACAGTGTTTCTCGATCAACCTCCTCGCGAGCGATCAGAACGAACTGGCACGGCGATTTTCATCGAAGAAGCTCGAGGGCGAAGCACGTTTCGACGCCGATACCTGGGACACGCTCGCGACGGGCGCGCCGGTGCTCAAGGGCGCGATCGCGAATCTCGACTGCGAGGTCGCGCAGGAGCATTCGTTCGACACGCACACGATTTTCATCGGCCGCGTCCGCGACTGCCGCTTCCGCGACGACGTCGAACCGCTCCTCTACTTCCGCGGCGATTTCTGGGACCTGAAGGCGCGTTAAGTTTGCCGCGGTCGCGTACGGCTCCGCCTACACGCGCCGCGGGCGTACCCCCGCCGGCTGAGCCTCACCACACGGCCTTCTGCCGCTACGAAGTTGTCCTTCACCCTCGCTTACACCACGCCTCCAGCGTCACGGCGCCATCCTCCGCCATCCAGCCGGCGATGCGGCGCGCGATCTCGGCATCACCCTGCTCGGGCGGCAGATAGCCATAGTGGCGCGCGAGCCGCGTCAGCGCGGTGCTGAGCAGCAACTTTCCCGACCGCATCGGCAGACCGTTTTGGCGCTCGATGTCGTCGAGTCCGAGCATGTGGCCGCAAACGTCGATCAGCGGACCGGCGAATTCGGGGCCGACCGCTCTGAGCGCGCGCTCAACGCGCACTTTTGCGGCAATGACCGCGTCTGCGATGTCGATACCGGCACCTGGCGCGGATCTCCGAGCGCTGCCGTCTCCCGGGACGCCGGTCCACACCGACGTCACGCGCGGCGTCATGCGCGCGCGCCACAGATCACCGGCGAGACGCTCGCCCGCCGCCAACTGCTCGGCGCTGATGAGCGGCTGTCCATCTTTGTCGCGACGGCTGTGCAGCCAAGCGAGCGAGCCGACGGCATCGCGCGCCGTGGGGCGTGTTTCAGCGGGCCGTCTGGATGACGGACGTTTGGCGGCCGACCCAACTGTGGCTGCGGCGCGGACAGAGGCTTCGCGTGCGCGCGCCACCCGAATGACCGCGACGCCCGTGCGGGTGATCTTCCATCCCCAGCCATCGCCGGCGGGCGCGATCCAATGTTGAGCGGCTGCGATTTCCAGAACGGTGGCCGCGAACGCGCCAAGATTTTTTGCGGCTGCATCGCGCCCCGAGACGACGACCGCCACTGGATCTTCGGCACTCTCCGGCGCAATGAGCAACGCCCCCGGCCGGAGTAGCAGCGAGAGCAGTGGTAGGCACCGTTCCCGAAGGTCGTCCTGTACGTTGACGGATGTCCCTGTCGCGATGTGGGTGTTGGTCATGGTGCGGGTCAGGCGCGAGGGGTCGAGCGAGGCGAGCCGCGTGACGATGGCTTCGAGCAGCTCGAGCGTCCGGTCGATCTCGGGATCGTCGCGAGCGTCTTCGACGAGCGCACAGGCATGTGACACCGTGGTGCGATCGCGCCCGAATGCCCGGCCAACGGTCGTCAGGGTCAGCCCGAATGCGACATGGGCCAAATACATGGCCACCTGCCGGGCAAACGCGACGCGGGAACGACCGCGCGTGGGGTGATCGAGGATGCCCCGCTCGATGCTGTAAACCATCGATACGGCGAAGTAGACCGAGCGGATTTTCGCGTCCAACGCGTCATCGCTGCCGGGATGGGCGATGGGGTCTTGGTTTCGAAATTCCAAATGAGGGGAGGGTGCCTCCAATACTGCGGGATTCATGCGCCGTCTGCCTCCTATACGTCTCGCTAATTTTTGTTACTTTAGGAACAAATGC
>LNEA01000594.1 GCA_001464855.1 Rhizobiales bacterium Ga0077530 | reverse complement strand
GAGAGCATGGCGGCGCCGCTCGCGCCCTGCACGAGATCGTCATAGGCGGGCTTGGCGCCGTAAGGGCCGGAACGCTTGTAGCCGAGGCAGTAGGCGTAAACGATCCCAGGATTGACGGCGCGGATGTCGTCGTAGCCGAGACCCAGGCGCTCGATCGCCTGCGGGCGGTTGTTGTGAACGAAGACGTCGGCGTTGGCCGCGAGGCGCTTCACGGCATCGACGGCTTCAGGGCGCTTCAAGTCGAGGCAGATCGACTTCTTGTTTCGGTTGGCGGCGAGAAAAATGGGCCCCATGCCCTTGGTCGGCGGCGTGCCGGGGTTGCGCATCACGTCGCCTTCCGGCGGCTCGACCTTGACGACATCGGCGCCCATGTCGGCGAGATGGAGCGTCGCGTAGGGGCCTGAGACGACGGCGGTCAGGTCGACGATGCGAATGCCATCCAGCGGGCCGGGCATGGGGCGTTTTCCTCCCTCTTGATCGTTCCCGCGCGATGGTGCGGCGTTGATGTCAGCGGTTGCCCCGCCGCGCTTTCTCGGCAAACCGGACGGCCTCGTCGGCGGCGCGAAATAGCGCGCGTGCCTTGTAAACGCATTCCATCTGCTCGGCTTCGGGCACGCTGTCGGCGACGACGCCGGCGCCGGACTGGACGTACATGCGCCCATCCTTGACGATCGCGGTCCGCAGCACGATGCACGTGTCCATATTGCCATCCGCCGAGAAGTAGCCGACGCAGCCCGCGTACGGCCCGCGCTTCTCCTTCTCGAGTTCGTCGATGATTTCCATCGCGCGCACTTTCGGCGCACCCGAGAGCGTGCCGGCAGGGAAGCCCGCCATCAATGCATCGATGGCGTCGTGTTTCGGATCAAGTTCGCCATGGACAGTCGACGAGAGATGCATGACCTGGCTGTAGCGCTCGATGTCGAAACTGGAGGCCACCGAAACCGAGCCGATCTTGGCGACGCGGCCGACATCGTTACGGCCAAGATCGAGCAGCATCAGATGCTCGGCGCGCTCCTTGGGGTCGTTGACCAGTTCGCGCTCGAGCGCCGCGTCCTCCTCGGGCGTCGCACCACGCCGCCGCGTGCCGGCGAGTGGGCGCAGCGTCACGCGGCCATCGCGCACGCGCACCAGGATCTCGGGTGACGAGCCGACGAGGGCGAAATCGCCGAATTCGAGATGGAACAGAAATGGCGACGGATTGGTACGCCGGAGCGCCCGATACAACGC
>LNEA01000593.1 GCA_001464855.1 Rhizobiales bacterium Ga0077530 | reverse complement strand
GAACTCGACCTGCTGCCGGGCAAGCTCAAGGTCAAGTCCGGCGGCGGCAATGCCGGCCACAACGGCCTGCGGTCGATCACGGCCCACCTCGACAACGAGTATGCGCGGGTGCGGATCGGCATCGGCCATCCCGGCGTCAAGGAACTGGTGCAGGGCTGGGTACTGCACGATTTTTCGCGCGACGATCAAGCGTGGCTCGTCCCGCTGCTCGATGCCATCGCGGACGCTGCGCCACGGCTGGCCACGGGCGATTCCGCGCGGTTCCTCACCGATGTCGCGCGAATGCTCGATGACGGCTCCGGTGACGCCAAGCCGCCGCGACGCGACACAGGTGCGACTACCGAACCGGCTGCCGATCGAGACCGCCCCGCCAAAGGAAGCGCCCGCCATCCGGCCGGCGAAGGCGCAGGCAAACGCGCGACGGCACTGGCGGACAATCTGCGGAACTGGCTCGCCAGTCGCCGGCAAAAGGACTGATCGATGGGTTTCAAATGCGGTATCGTCGGCTTGCCCAATGTCGGCAAGTCCACACTCTTCAACGCTTTGACGAAGACGGCTGCGGCTGAGGCCGCGAATTATCCGTTCTGTACGATCGAGCCGAACGTCGGCGAGGTCGGCGTCCCAGATCCCCGGCTCGATCAGCTCGCGGCGATCGCCAAGTCCGCCCAGATCATTCCGACCCGCCTGACGTTCGTCGACATTGCCGGGCTGGTGAAGGGCGCCTCGCGGGGCGAAGGGCTCGGCAACAAATTCCTCTCCCATATCCGTGAGGTCGATGCCGTCGCCTACGTACTGCGCTGCTTCGATGACGACGACGTCACCCACGTCGCCAATCGCATCGATCCCATGGCCGACGCCGAGGTCGTCGAGACCGAGCTGATGCTCTCGGACATGGAGAGTCTGGAGCGGCGGATGTCGGCCGCCGAGAAGAAGGCCAAAGGCGGCGACAAGGAAGCGATCGCCCAGGTTGCGCTGATGCAACTCGCGCTGACGCCGTTGCGGGAGGGCAAACCTGCGCGCTCAGCCGTCGTGCCCGAGGATGATCGGCTGGCATTTCGCGCCCTCCAACTGCTCACTGCCAAGCCGGTCGTCTACGTCTGCAATGTCGACGAGGCGTCGGCCGGCGTTGGGAACAGCTATTCGGCCGCAGTCGCCGAGCGCGCCACGGCCGAAGGCGCGGCGGTAGTCGTCATCTCCGCTAAAATCGAATCCGAACTCGCCGGCCTCGCCGATGACGAGCAGCAGGCGTTTCTCGCCGAGATGGGACTTGAGGAAGCCGGATTGAACCGACTGATCCGCGCCGGCTATGCGCTCCTCAATCTCGTGACCTTCTTCACCGTCGGCCCCAAGGAAGCGCGTGCCTGGACTGTCGAGCGCGGCACCAAGGCGCCGCAGGGCGCTGGCGTCATCCACACCGACTTCGAAAAGGGTTTCATACGCGCCGAGACGATCGCCTACGCGGATTACGTCGCCTACAAGGGCGAGGCCGGCTCCCGCGACGCTGGGAAAATGCGTCTCGAAGGCAAGGATTACGTCGTCCAGGACGGCGACGTCATGCACTTCCGGTTTGCCAACTAAAAACCCCTCCCCGCGGTGAGCGGGAAGGGGTGTGATTGAGTTCTGGAATTTCAGGCAGGCCTGAGCGGCCGTCTTATTTCTTTTTCTCGGGCGCTGGCGCCTTGGCTGGTGCGGCCGGAGCGCCACCCTTCTGAGCGGCTGCCGCCGCCTCTTCCTGGCGCTTGCGATGCTCTTCCGCTAGTTGTTGCTGGCGCTGGGCGATCTGCAACATCGCGGCCTTGCGAGCTTCGGAATACTTCGCGTTGTCGACAGGCTCGCCGCTGAGCGCTTCATTGAAGCCGGTCAAGGGCACCGGGAACGCGACGAGCTGGCGCTGGGCATTGTACGCAAGGACCATGATTCCGGCGCCCTTCTGGAACGCCTCGATCAATTCCTTCGTCGCCTCGATTTCAGCCGTGCAACCGGCCTGATGGCAGAACGAGAAGGCGAATTTGATCGGCTCGAGCTTGGAGTCGTCGAACTTCTCGCTCTTCTGGACCTTTTCCCACTGCTCGGCGTTGAACACCGTCGCACGCAGGCCCGGCGCCAGCGCCGTTCCGAGTGGGACCATCAGCATCAGGTGCTGCTTTTCCTCGCCCTCGACCTGCCGCAGCGCCGCCGAGATGACAACGATGCCGGAATTGCCATCGATCCGTTCGTGGTGGGTCAAGCAGATGTTGCGCATCTCGCGCATCGGCTTGCCTTCCTTGTCCGGGACCACGATCGGCGACTTCTCGCAGAGCTTCACCCAGAAGGTCTGCTGCTTTTCGCCTACCGCCCCACCCTCCTTCTTGGCGGCAGCCGGAGCCTTGGCTTTGGTGTCCTTTTTGGCCGGCTGCTCTTTTTTGGCGGGCGGCTGCTGCGCCGGTGCTGCGACCGTTGCGACGGCGAGAGCGCCCGCAGCCAGCACGGCGACCCGCGCGCCGTTCACCAGCCACCCAAATTTCCGAGCCGTATCCTTCATTGTCCTGCAACCCTCGTGCTTGTGAAGCGGCTGGACCGCTCGCATCCCTTCGATCGCCTGATCAGGCAGCCCGCGACGATCGGCTAAGCATCGGCACCTTCGGCGGCCGGATCCACCTCGCGTTGCCCCCGCACTAAGGGCCCGAATACGGCATTCCCGTGACGCGGTCTGCGACGACTGCTGTCGTACACAAGCGAACCCTGGGATACCGTGGCCTTCGGGCAACGGGGGCGTGACTTGATCCGGCCGCGTTCGGTGTGCATGCCTTTCCGGCATGGGTAAGTGGGGAATATCGCTGTGGGCCGAGAGGTCCGGCGCGCGCCGATTCGAGCTCTCATTCGGGTCTTGGGCCCGGGTGGGGCTGTTGTTGGTCGCGCTGGTTGCCGGCAGCGCTCTTGGCGGCGGCGCGACCGCTTGGGCGCAATCGGCGCCGATTAGTCCGCTGACCGAGACGATTCACGGCATCGCCATGCACGGTGCGCCGGCTCTGCCGCGCGATTTCCCGCATCTCCCCTACGTCAACCCGGACGCCCCCAAAGGCGGTCGCATCGTCCTTGGCCAACATGGCACCTTCGACAGCCTGACGCCGTTCATCATTCGTGGCGTCGCCGCGGCGGGACTGCGCGATTATGTTTTCGAGAGCTTGCTCGGCCGCTCGCTCGATGAACCGTTTTCGCTGTACGGACTGCTTGCCCGCTCGATCGAAGTTCCGCCCGACCGCAGTTACATCGTTTTCCATCTCGACCCGCGCGCGCGTTTTTCCGACGGCCGCCCGGTCACGACCGACGATGTGATCTTCTCCTGGGAGCAGCTCAAGGAGAAGGGGCTCCCGTATATGCGGGCGCACTACCGCACCGCCATCAAGGCGACGGTCGTGCAGCCGGGTAGCGTCCGCTTCGACTTCGACACACATGGCAATAGGGAAGCGCCGCTACTGCTCGGGCTCATGCCCATCCTGCCGAAACATCGCTTCGACGCCGCGACCTTCGAACAGACATCCCTCGAACCGCCGATCGGCAGTGGCCCCTATTCCGTCGCCGCCGTCGATGCCGGACGCTCGATCACCTACCGGCGCAATCCAGACTGGTGGGGGCGCGACCTCCCGATCAACCGCGGAAGGTACAATTTCGACGAGGTGCGCTACGACTACTTCCGCGACGCCGCGGTGCTGTTCGAGGCCTTCAAGAGCGGCCAAATCACTCTGCGACCCGAGGAGGAACCAGCGCGCTGGGCCGAGGGCACCGCGCTCCCGGCTGTCGCAGAGGGACGCGCCAAAATCGCCGAGTTCGACATTTCCGTTCCGGCAGGCATGGCGGCGCTGGCTTTCAACACGCGGCGCTGGCCGTTCACCGATGCGCGCGTGCGCCAGGCGCTGACGGCGATGTTCGACTTCGAGTGGATCAATCGCAACCTGTACCACGGCAGTTTTACGCGCACGCAAAGCTACTTCGAGCGTTCGGCGCTGGCATCGACTGGCCGACCTGCGGACGCGCGTGAACGTGCGTTGCTCGCGCCTTACGCAGCTCTCATCAAACCCGAGGTGCTCGAAGGGACGTGGCGCTTACCTGAAAGTGATGGCTCCGGCCACAACCGCGAAAATCTGGCACGCGGCGTGGCGCTCCTCAAAGCTGCGGGATTCTCGCTGCAGCGCGGACGGATGTTGGCAAGCGATGGGCGCCAACTCGCCTTCGAGATCCTTGCGTCGAGCCGCGCACAGGAGCGGCTCATGCTCACGTATACCGAGACGCTCCGGCGGCTCGGCATCGACGTTCGCGTGCGTCAGGTCGACAGTTCCCAGTACCAGGAGCGGCTCAAGACCTTCGACTTCGATATGATCCAGGCGAACTGGCCGGCATCGCTTTCGCCGGGCAACGAGCAGATCAATCGCTGGGGCAGCCAGTCGGCCGATCACGATCGCTCGCTCAACTACCCCGGAGTCAAAAACCCCGCCGTCGACGCCATGATCGAAGCGCTACTCAAGGCCGAAGCGCGCGAAGAGTTCGATGCCGCTGTGCGCGCGCTCGATCGCGCGCTCATTTCCGGCGACTACGTAATCCCGCTGTTCCATCTCAAGAAGCAGTGGGTCGCCTATTGGGCCAATCTACAGCCCGCCCCACGGCCGACGCTTTACGGGTTCAACGTCGATACGTGGTGGAGTTTGGAGCGTTAGCGCTACATTCTGAATACGCCGAACTTCGTATCTGCGATCGGTGCTTCGAGGCAGGTGGCGAGTGCGAGGCCGAGCACGCGACGCGTCTCCGATGGCGCGATGATGCCGTCGTCCCAAAGGCGCGCGGTGCCGTGATAGGGGTGCCCTTCGCGCTCGTAGGCGTCGAGAACGGGTTTCTTGAACGCGTCCTCTTCCGCCTGCGACCAGCTCTTGCCTTCGCCCTCGATGTTGTCGCGGCGAACGGTCGCGAGCACGCTTGCCGCTTGCGGGCCGCCCATCACCGAGACGCGGGCGTTCGGCCACGTGAACATGAAGCGTGGCCCGAAGGCGCGCCCGCACATCGCGTAATTGCCGGCGCCATAGCTGCCGCCGATGACCAGCGTGATCTTCGGCACGTCCGCATTGGCGACAGCCATTACCATTTTTGCGCCGTGCCGCGCGATGCCGCCGGCCTCCGCGTCGCGCCCGACCATGAACCCCGTGATATTCTGGAGGAAAAGGAGCGGCGTCCGGCGCTGGCAGGCGAGTTCGATGAAGTGAGCGGCCTTCTGAGCGGTCTCTGAATAGAGAATGCCGTTGTTGGCGAGGATGGCGACGGGCATCCCTTCGATGTGCGCGAAGCCGGTCACGAGCGTCGTCGCGAAGTTGTGCTTGAATTCGTGAAGCTCCGACCCATCGACAATTCGCGCGATGACTTCGCGCGTGTCGTACTGGGTCATCAGCGAGGCGGGCACGACGCCGTCAATTTCCGCCGGGTCATACGCGGGCGCCACAGGTGTACGCGTCGCAACCGCTGCACGCTCGCCGGGCGGCAGCGTTGCGATGATGTCGCGCGCAATCTGCAGGGCGTGATGATCGTTGATGGCGTAGTGGTCGGCGACGCCTGAGAGCCGAGTGTGGACATCGGCGCCGCCGAGATCCTCCGCCGAGACATCCTCGCCCGTCGCGGCTTTCACGAGCGGCGGGCCGCCGAGGAAGATCGTACCCTGCCGGCGCACGATGATCGTCTCATCCGACATTGCCGGCACGTAAGCGCCACCCGCGGTGCACGAACCCATGACAACGGCGATCTGCGGAATGCCGGCGGCCGACAGCCGCGCCTGATTGTAGAAGATGCGGCCGAAGTGATCGCGGTCCGGAAAGACTTCGGTCCAATGGGGCAGGTTGGCGCCGCCGGAGTCGACGAGATAGACGCACGGCAGGCGGTTCTCCTGCGCGATCTCCTGTGCGCGGAGATGCTTTTTCACGGTCAGCGGATAATAGGTGCCGCCTTTGATCGTCGCGTCGTTGCACACGATCATGCACGGCCGCCCTGCCACGCGGCCGATGCCGGTGATGACGCCTGCACCGTGGATGTCGCCGCCGTACATGTCGTAGGCGGCGAGCTGCGACAATTCGAGAAATGGCGACCCTGGATCGATCAGCCCGAGCACGCGATCGCGCGGCAGCAACTTGCCACGCGCGAGATGGCGTTCGCGCAATCGCTCTGGGCCGCCCGCGGCGGCAGCGGTGCGCTTGGCGTCGAAGTCGGCGATCACGGCCGACATCGCCGCGCGGTTGGTGGCGAAGTCGTCAGAGCCGGTATTGACCGATGTTTTCAACTTGGCCATGGCGCCCTCACGCTGGGTGGAGCGCCATAACTACGGGCGGCCTCCATCGTCCGCAAGGAGGTGTTACCGGCGTTCATAGGAATACATACCCAAATGGAGCAGAACCCTGGGCCAATTGGTCATTCTAACGCAGCATGTGGTTGACGGAACTTCCCCCCACACCTAGGAATTGTGCGGCTCGCGCCGGACTGACCGCGGGCTTTTCTGGGGTACATCATTGCTTGATGCAGGGGGACAGCATGGTCGATCGCACGGACGACGGCGAAGCGCCGGAGCGTGGGACGCGCCGACCGAATCCAATCGACATTCACGTGGGCAACCGGGTGCGCCTGCAGCGCATGCTTGTCGGTATCAGCCAGGAGAAGCTCGGTGAGCGTCTCGGTCTGACCTTCCAGCAGGTGCAGAAATACGAGAAGGGCATTAACCGCATCGGCGCGAGCCGTTTGTTCGAGCTGTCGCGCGTGCTCGGCGTGCCTATTCAGTTTTTCTATGATGACGCGCCGCTCGGTGCCCATGCAGCGGCCGCGACGCCCGGTTTTGCCGAACGCGCGCCCGACAGCCACGTCTTTGAATTCCTGAGCAGCCGCGAAGGTCTCGAACTCAACCGTGCGTTTTCGCGGATCACCGATCCGAAGGTGCGCCGCTCGGTGCTCGATCTTGTGCGTTCGCTGGCCGGCGAAGCGGTGGCGGCCGAAGGTTACGAGCCGCCGCCGGGCTGAGCAGGCCCGATCTCTTGGGAGGTTCTCGTGACCGCGTATCCGCATCCGACGGCGACCGGCGCCATCGCGCCCGATACGACGGGGCTCAATTTTTTCCGCGCCGATCCCTCGCTGTCTGATCTGCTGCAGCTCCACCTGCCCGCTGATCTGTGGTCGCACATCGAGCCGCATCTCGATCGGCTTGGCGCGCTCGCTGGCGATCATCTCGACACGTGCGCGCGCCTCGCGGACAAGCACACACCGATCCTTCACGCGCGCGATCGCTTCGGCAACGACGTCCAGCGCATCGAATACCATCCCGCTTACCGCGAACTCGAGCGCGTCGGCTTTGGCGAGTTCGGCATCCACGCGATGTCTCATCGCAAGGGCATCCTCTGCTGGCCCGGCACGTATCCGGCGGCCGCCAAACATGCCTTCACGTATCTCTTCAACCAGGCCGAGTTCGGCATGGGCTGTCCACTCAATGTGACCGACGGCGCCGCGATGCTGCTGGCCCGCTACGGCGATGCGGCGCTGAAGGCGAAGTATCTCGATCGCCTGACCGAAACCGACATGAGCCGCCTCACGCAAGGCGCGCAGTTCATGACCGAGAAGGAAGGCGGCTCCGACGTCGGCAGCCTGACGACGATCGCCAAGCCCGAGGGCGATCATTGGCGCCTGCACGGCGACAAGTGGTTCTGCTCGAACGCCGACGCCGGCATAATCATGCTGCTGGCACGTCCCGAAGGCGCGG